>NZ_JAKGBH010000008.1:0-138858 GCF_021532515.1 Pseudoalteromonas sp. PAST1
CGATCAACTGCTTGTAACTCATGGTAAATGCTTCTGTTTGTTTGGCGACGATAGAGTACCACCAACAGGCAGTTGATCTCTTCTCACCGTTTAACCATGAGTGGTGCACTTATTATCTGAATTCGGGCATATAGAAGTTTACTACCCTTTGGATTACGGCGACGCTCAAGCTTTTCGAGCTGAAATTTCGTTTGAAAGCAATTTTGTTCAACCTGTATTAACTGTTCCCACATTTGTTAATGAACCATTAGATCTAGAACACAGTCCAGAATTGAGACCTTATAGAGTTTCAACTTTCCAGCTTGCTACTAATATGCTAGTTAAAGCTTCTATAGCCATTTATTATAAGTTTCCGAAAAGAGATGATGGTTTAATAACATTTTGTATGGGACCAAGAGTGATATACAAAATAAGTGACTTACCTGAAAAGTCTCTATAACAAACACATTAATAAATGAATGTTTATAGGCTAGCTTATGTATACAGAACGTTAACTTTAGCCAGTCATAGAGCATAAAGTGTTTTATAATTTTGATGGAATTAAATGATCTAACATTAATTTTTCTCACCTTGAGCGAGATTATTTTTCTGATTAGGGCTAGTTATAGGTTTTCGAACACTTACCGATTTTACTTTTAGTTTAGTTGATTGATTCGTTTAAAATGAAAATTACGCAATGATGAACACCCCATCAACTTGAGCCCTTGTCGATGGGATGTTTAGTTTTATTACTCAATGAGTGAATTGGCGTACATTAAACTTTTAGGTTATTGCTAGATTAAGGTTGTTGACGGGTAGGAGCAATCTGTAATTCACGAACACACACATGTTGTGGTTGCTCTTGAATAAATAGCGCAGCACGAGCGATATCATCAGCAATTAGTACTCCACCCATAGCTTTTTTCCATTCGTTGTAACCTGCTTTAATATCGTCAGATGTTGTGTGGCCAAGCAATTCTGTCTCAACGGCACCAGGGCAAATACTTGTTACGCGTACCCCAAAGTCGGCCACTTCTTCTCGAACATTTTCTGTAATTGCTGATACGGCGAACTTTGAGCCGCAATAAGCTGCATGATTAGCAAATGTCTTTTTACCAGCTATTGAACTAACGTTAATTATGGTGCCACTATTACGTTTTTTCATAGCAGGTAAAACAGCTTGCATACCATTTAGTAATGCTAAAACATTAACATCGAACATTTTTTGCCATTCAGTAGACTCTTGTGTATCTATTTGGCCCAATAACATGACACCTGCATTATTAATTAAGCACTCAACAGGGCCGTATTGTGCCTCAGCTTTTTCTATAGAATTAGAAAACGCTTCTTTATCAGTAACATCTACCTGTTCACAGATGCAATTTTGAAGATTCAAAGCCTTTAATTTTTCAACTCGTCTTGCAACAAGTAAGAGTGGGTAACCGGCTTCGCTAAAGTGCTTAGCAATAGCTTCACCAATGCCTGAACTTGCTCCAGTAATCACTACTAACTTTTTCATTTATTACTCCTCTAGGTGAAATTAATTTAAGTTTTAACTATCTATTTCTAATGATGTTTTTCTGAAGCTTATTTTATTTATTAAAGATTTGATGATATATAGTCATTAATTCACAATACTGTTTACAGATTTGAGCGAATCTATGTGGTTAAGTTGATTTTAATGGGTATAAAACATGAAAAAAGACATCAATTATGCTGATATCAATAGCTTTCTTATTTTGGTCGAAGAGGGAAGCTTTACAAAAGCAGCCAATAAATTAATGTGCTCTCGCTCACAAATTTCTAAACAACTATCTCAATTAGAGGCTGGTCTAGGTGTCAGTTTGTTAGTTAGGACGACGCGTACGCAACATTTAACACCATCTGGTGAGCTTTTTTACGATAAATGTAAAAAAGCTTTTGAGCGCATTGAACATGCTATAGATATAACATCAGATACTGCGTCACATACATCAGGTGAAATTAGAATAAATTGTGTCGGGGGGTACATTGGTGAAAATGTTATTGGCCCAATGGTTACTGATTTTATGCAGAAGTACCCACAAATTAATGTTGTGTTAGATTTTAGTAGTCGAAGAGTCGACTTAGTAGCAGGCGAATTTGATTTTGTATTCAGAATGGGAGACTTAACAGATTCATCATTAATCGCAAGAAAGTTAACTGAGCTTACAATAGGCATTTATGCGAGCCCAGAGTACATTAAAAAGCATGGAGAACCATTAAACCCAAAAGATTTAATTAATCACAAGTGTATAGCAGGTTCATTGAATACATGGACTCTATTAAGTGAGCATACAAATGAGAAGCAAGAGGTCATCGTCCAAGGTGATCTTGAGTGCAAAAATGGCAAAGTAATGGTGTACTCTGCATTGCGTGGTAATGGCATAATCCGAGTTCCAGAAGTTTACTGTAATTCGGAGTTAAATGACGGCACCTTGATCCCTGTTTTTAAGCATTGGCACCCTAAGGCAACGCCATTCTATTTGGTCTTTTTACGAGATAAACATCAACCAATGAGAATAAAAGTATTTAAAGAGTTTGTTTATAAAAACTTTATGCATTATCTAAATGGTGGCTCTGGCTCAAATTGCTAGCTCAGCTATTAAATGGTGGCTCTGGCTCAAATTGCTAGCTCAGCTATTTTTAAGTGACATAGTTTACTGAATTTAGCAAAAGGGCTAATTGACAAGAAACTTTGGGCAACAAGACTGGTAGCTGTCAAGAATAAGGAAAGAGTTGTTTATGTCACTTTATGTAAATCATCCCCGTTATGGGTGTAAGCCGATTCGATCTGGATACCAATACTCTGTAACAGAAATAAAAAATTCTTATTGGCGATATAAACACGTTAAGTTTCTCGTTGGGACAGCTATACCTGCTAATACAGAGAAACAGAATTATGGGGTTTATCCGAGGGAGAAATACATTGATATAGAAGAGTTGTGTGAGGTATGTAATAGACCTTTTATTTTCTTTGCCTTGGAGCAAAAGTATTGGTTTGAGGTACTCAGATTTTATATTGATGCGCACTGCACAAAGTGTATTGATTGCCGTAAAAATGAACAAAAAATAAAGAGGTTACAAAAGTCTTATTGTGATTTAGTTACAAATAAAAACAGGACTTCAAGACAAAATGAAACATTAAAAAAATTGTTTGTAGAGTTAACAAGGCTCGGAATAATCAAACATAAAAATAACCCTAGTTTTCGAGATAAACTTTAACAATCAATTACGGAAACATTGCTACCTGGTAGATTAGACTTACGCTTAATATGGCAATTATAGGGATTTAGTTACAGAGTCTAGGGATGATATTTAACTATTCTAGCAATATAAAAGCCCAGCTTAACTGGGCTTTGCACTCTCACAATTTAATGCTTTTTCATTTTACTCATTTCAGCATGACAACTTTGAATTGTCAGCAGGGTTTTAGATAACGCGGCTTCACAATCATGTGGTTGAGGTTTTTTAAGCGCATGTTTGATTTCGGCTAGTGTTTTATCTTCAACTTCTTCAAGCTCGCTAACGTAGGTTGCGTTTTTGTCGGCACCGAGTTTGGTGATAACTGATGTATAAGCTTTACGCACTTCTACAGCAAAGTCAGAACCATTTTCGCGCTCGCCATTTTCGTTAATAGCATAAGGTTGTAAGCGCTCAACACTTACTTTGCGAGCATCTATCATGCGTTGAAATAAGGCAATAATGCTTGGGTCGGTTACTTTTTCCTGAGCTTTTTCATAAAAATCGATACCGCTATTCATAACTTGGATGATATCTGCAATATGATGAACGTCTTGTCCTTGATGAGTATTCATAATGACCTCTATTTGAATATTAAAAACAATGCAATTAGATACTTGCAAAGCATATTCCAGTTCATTACTTAAATATAAAGTTATTGTATTTCAGTTGGTTATTGGTTTTTAATAGGAGGGATGCTGCTGATAAGCTAAGCTAACACTTTGCTTATCAGCAATAATTACAACTGGTTGGTAAAATCTTACTTAAGCTCGTCGGCTACTTCTGCAACCTTTTGGCGTAACCAAATATGGCTTGCATCACGGTGTAATAGCGGGCTCCAAATCATATCTAGCTCAAACGGCGGAATAGGGAATGGCGGCTCAAGAATTTTCAGGCCCGGATCGTCTAAATAAATATTTGCGGCTTTTGAAGGCAACGTTGCCACCAAGTTTTGTTCTTTCGCTAAGTGAATGGCTACGTGGTAGTTACGGGTAAAGGTGGCAATATTACGGTGTTTACCAAAGTGAGCGAGCGCTTCATCAACCCAACCTAGTTTTTGCACATCTTTAGGGTCCATACCCACACCTACACCAAAGCCTGTTTTACTTACCCAGATATGGCGGGCTTTTAAATAGCTGTCGAGGCTGAAGTCTTTGATAATTGGGTTATCTGCTTTTACTAAGCAACAAAAGCTGTCTTTCCAGATTTGTTTATAGTGAAACGACTGCGGTAAGTTTTCAAAACGGTTGATAGCCATATCCACTTTACCGTTTTCAACATCGTGGAAGGTTACATCACTTGGGGTCAAAATATCGAGTGTGGTATCGGGGGCTTCTTCGTGTAATTTACTTAATAAGCGGGGAGCAAGGGTACTTGCTGCATAGTCACTGGCCATGATACGAAAAACACGTTTACTTTGTGATGCTTCAAATTCGCGGTTTGGGGCAAGTGTTTCTTCAAGAGTCATTAAAATGCCGCGGATCACCGGCTGTAATTCTTTTGCGCGCTCTGTGGGTACCATACCTTCGCTGGTACGTACTAAAATAGGGTCGTTGAATAAATTACGGAGTCTTTTTAGGCCATTACTCATGGCAGGTTGCGTAATGCTTAGCTGGTTAGCAGCTTTAGTTACATTACACTCCCTTAGTAAAGTATCTAGGTAAACAAGTAAGTTTAAATCTATTTTACTTATATTCATTGTGTGTCCTTGGTGTTTACCAATAATGGATAAAACGTTGTGCAGCAGGGTATGGATAAATGTGGCTAACTACACCTTGCTTATAATTGTATTGTGCTTGTCGCCAATAGGCTGGATCTTCAAGCTCTGGGTGTGTACTCAATAAATATTGCTTATACACCGGGTTTGCTGTCACAAAGGTACATAATTGCTCTGGAAACACATCTTGCGGTGCTACAGAGTAGCTTTGCTCATTGGTTAAGTAATCATCGTACGACTTTGCTTTTGGTAAGGCGCGAAAGTTCATGTCTGTTAGGTACTGAACTTCATCATAGTCGTAAAAAATAATGCGATTATGTTTACTCACCCCAAAGTTTTTCAACAGCATGTCGCCCGGGAAAATATTTACGGCGATCATTTCTTTTAATGCTTGGCCATATTCTTCTATCGCCTCAAACGCTTGTTGTTCACTGGCATTTTCAAGATACAGATTTAACGGTGTCATGCGTCTTTCAATATACAAATGCTTGATGATTAACCATTCGCCTTCAATAATCATCGAAGAACCAATGGTTTTATGTAGCTCTGCAAGTAATTTACTATCAAATCGGGCTAGTGGAAATACGACGTTCGAATACTCTATGGTATCGGCCATGCGGCCAACACGGTCATGGCTTTTTACTAATTGATAGCGTTTTAGTACGGTATCGCGGCCAAAGGGTTTGCTTTCACCAAAGGTGTCTTTAATGACTTTAAACACATAACCAAACGAAGGCAGGGTAAATACCATCATTACCATCCCGGGTGTACCAGGGGCAATTACAAGCTGATCGTTTGAATGATCTAAATGACTTAAAAACTCTCGGTAAAACTCGGTCTTACCTTGTTTATGAAAACCTATGGCGTTGTATAGCTCTGCCAGGGTTTTGTTTGGCATAAGTTGATTTAAAAAGCGTACTAACGCTGATGGCGCATGGGTTTCAACCATAAAATAAGCACGGGCAAAACCAAAGATAACCCGCATTTGCGATGATTTGGTGAGTAGGGCATCGAGGTATAACCCTTTGTCTTCATGGTGTAACACCGCAATAATAAATGGCTGTACGCCACTTTCTGATACCACACGGCCAACAATATAAGCCGCTTTGTTTCGGTAAAACGGGGCTTGCAGTATATCAAAGCGCATTTGCCATGCTTGGTGATGTGTATCGGGCGCTTGTTTATAAAAGGCTTTTACCAGCAAGCGAATATCGCGTTCTAAATCAACAAAGGGCGCTTTAAAATCAAACTGATTAATAATTTTGCGTATTGTGGGTCTTAAACCATCAACAACAGGGTGGTAACTGCGGTATTCAACTTCCATTGGTAGTGCGGGGGCATCAGCAAGCGTCGCTTTTACAAAGATAAAGTCATTATTAAAATAACGACGATGAAATAAACGACAAAAAACAGAGTTGTAAAAGGTTTCGGCAAGTTCTGCCTGAGGGTGAAAGCGCAAAAATTGCTGATAAAGCTGTTTGGTTTCGAGCCAGCAGGTTTGATCTAAGGTAATAATTTGCTGTTCGTTAAGCGACTTGAGCTTAGCAATGGTTTCGTTAACCCGATCATCGTAATGGCTAATTCTGAGTTTGCTAATCTCATTTATTTTTTGCCAATCACGATGTGCAAACGCAAGTGGTGCTTTGGCTGTAATTGCTTGAAAAAGTTTATAGTGATTGCGAAACCCAGATAAAATTAACTCTGCAATGTGTTGTGGCTGCATATAAACTCCTTACTAATACCAACATAGAGCAATAACTCTATTGGTGTTAAGAATATGTTATTTATTCTTCAAACCCAATAGTAAAGTGTATTTAATTATAGCGAGCTAGTTTTTTCTCTAGATTTGCGAGTTTTTTATTAACACTTTTTACGTCGCGCCCGTATTGTTTGTTAATTGCTTTTAGCTGCTTTTTAATGTCTTTATTAATTTGCTTTGCTTCTTTGTCAGACAAAATTCGGTTTAAGCGCTGCTCTTGCTGGTACTGAGCTCGGTCTCGATCACGGCTTAAAATATCTAAACGGTGTTTATAGCTGCGAATTTCAGCTTCGAGGTTTCTGATAATTTGCTGGCGCTCAAGCTCGTTGAGCTCTTTAACAAAGTTTTGCGGTGCTTGTAAGTCTGGATCGGTTACTTGAATTTTATGCTTGGTTGCACGGCTACCACAGGGGAACTCACTAAATACGGTGCCTCTGTCTGTGACACATTTATAGTATTCTGTGGTGGCAGCAAGTGCTGTGTTGGTAAAACAAACTAGTGTAAGTGATATTAGATAAATGATTATGGCTTTCATGACGTCCGTGTCTCCTAATCAAATAAGGTGTCTAATATCTAAAGCTAGCTCGAAATATTGATTTATCAATAAGCGCTAGGGCGTATATCGTTTCAGCTTTTTAATGCTTTGAACTAAGAACGGAATATCGAGCCCTTGTTCAATGGCAAAGCCTTGTGCTGCTGAAATGTTTTTAAAGTTACCATCTGAATCAATCAGGGTAATTCTGTCTTTCTTGAATGCGATAAATACATTTTGCGAGTAATTAACACCCGTGTCGTCATGGCGCTTGTATAAGTTACTGCCCAACATGCTTTGTTTTGCGAGTGTTTTACAACCAAGGTAATGCCCCACGCTGGTGGCGATAATATCACTTGGTTGAATAAGGCCTTCTGTTTGTACAACTTTTTTATCTGAGCTGTATAAACGAGAGGCTGTAACAATACCATTGCTCTGCTGTGCAAGACTAAAGGCAAACACGGCATTAGCAGATTCACGTGCTTGTGTTGTGGCGTCTGCACGTACAAGGCGAACCGCTGGGTTTTGGTCGTCGTTATTAATAAATTCGAATTGCTCAAAACCATTAATTTGAATTGAGCGATTATCAGCAAGCCACACAGGCAGTTGCTGTTTGTCTAGAATAGGGGCTTTGTAAAATGCTGGCAGGCCGTAAACTAAACTAAATAACGTATCTTCGGTTTCTACAGGTTGTAAGAACAAGTCTGTCTTACGTAATGCAGGCTCAGTGGCAACAAATTGCTCTAGGTCAGCATTATTCTCAAATATTAAAATATCGATAGTCGCACTCGACTCAGCTTTACACTCGGCAAGTGGAGTAGGTGCTAAGTAATCGATATTATGTGGGTCAAGTCTTACATCGTGCGCTTCTTTGTAGCTTTCTAGATCTAGCAAATCGTTTTTAGCTAATAAGCTTTTTGCTGTAGTAGGGTAAGACAACGGCAATACATTATCTTGTTTAGTGATATCAAATTTTAAATTGGCATCTGCCCAAATATGAATACTGTGGCTAAGTGCAAAACACACTAAAATAGTGCTGGTTGCATAGCGCGGGAACTTATATTGTTTTAAACGCGCTAAGTGGTGCCATGTGTAGTTACTGACTAATAATTGGAACGCTAAAATTAGCAGTACAATGCCGCCTGCAAGAATCGTTGTTAATGCCGGTGAGTTTGTTAAGCGGTGCCACAACAAAGAAACGATTTCAGGTAGCGCAGACGTGTTTAAGTGATAACCCAAGTTAAAATAAACATAGGCATCAAGCGTTAAGAATGACGCGCCGAGGGTTGCAATAATGGCTGCCATCCCTCGGATATGCCGAGGGTATGGAAACACTAAACTTAATGGAAATATCGTTAAAACAAAGGCAATAAAAGTAATAAAACTGGTGTGGCTTAACCAGGTCACGAGCATATATACATAGCCCATGAAGGTTGTCGGTGCACTGTCTGCAACTAAGTAGCTTAAGCTAATAAATAGCACTAACCCTATGTTTGCAAAGGTGAACCAATGGCCCCAACTTAAAAGCTGACTTACTTTTGAAGAAAACTGACTTTGTTGCGATAAATTCATAAATCTTATTTAACCGACTGTGCTAATGCTTTTGCAAAGTTGTCGGCAACAGCTTGTCTTTTCTCTGATGGTACATGCTCTTTTAAAATATGCGTGATAGAATTTCCTAAACACATAAGGCTTAAATCAACAGGCGCTTTGTGCTCTGTTAGTACATCAATCAGCTGATCAACGATTTGTTCTACTTGGTCATTAGAATATTTTGATATGATAGGCATCAGTTGGTTCGATAAAAAGAGTTATATTCCCGTATTTTAACACCAGAGGCGTGAAAAACAAAGATGACAATAGATGTTAAAAAATTAGTCGTTCATTATGTAGACAAAAAAGATGACGATACAGATATTCATTTACGCAATGATGAGATGGTTGTTAACGATAAAGTAGCCGTTTTTATAGAGCAGCTACACCATGCATATAATGGTAAGCCTGGTAAAGGCTACTGTGCATTCAGCGGCGAGAAAAACAGCATTGTTGCTTCGGCAATGCAAAGTTACCGTAACGACGAACTTGGCTTTTGGCACATGACAGAGCAAGCAACGAATGTGCTAAAAGAAGAGTTAAATAAGTATGCCTTTAACGAAACGGGTTATTTAGTTTTTTGCCATTATCAATATGTTGCAAGTGACTTCTTGTTAATTGCGATGATCAATATTAAAGAGCATTACTCAATTACTTCTGAGCTTGATTTAGCGTCATCTCGTCACTTAGATATTTCGCGTATGCAACTAGCTGCACGTGTCGATTTAACTGCGTGGGATACGCAACCAGAAGATAATCGCTATGTGTCGTTTATTAAAGGTCGTGCGGGTCGTAAAGTGGCTGACTTCTTTTTAGACTTTTTAGGCTGCGAAGAGGGCATTGATCCTAAACAACAAAGCCAAGTAATGCTTAGTGCTGTAGAAGACTATTTATCTGAGCAACAATACGACAAGTCAGAAAAAGACGAGCTACGTAAGCAAGTGTTTGATTACTGTAATGATTGCGTAACCACAGGTGAAGATGCCAACGTTAAAGAGCTTTCTGCAACCTTATCGAAAAATGACGACAGTCCATTTGAAAGCTTCTGCCAAGAGCAAAGTTATGACTTAGAAGAGTCGTTCCCTGTCGATAAGAAAACGGTTACCAGCATGGTGAAGTTCTCTGGCATGGGCGGCGGTGTTAGCGTGAGCTTTGAACGTAAGCACTTAGGTGAGCGCGTCATGTATAACGAAGCAACCGATACACTGGTAATTAAAGGTATTCCACCTAATCTTAAAGACCAGCTTCAGCGCTTTATGGAGCAAGACGAAAGCTAATCAGGTTCAAGCTTAAGCTTTAAGCGATAAGCCGATAGATATTATTTTTATAGCCCAGCACTTGCTGGGCTTTTTAGTTTTGGGTCCTTTAAAACACTGTCACTACAGGAAGAAACATTGCATCACTATAGTTTTGTAGCGGCAAATAGCTGTAAAGTTGTGTTAGATACTGCCAGCCTTTTCAGCAAAGATTTAGAATGGTTAAGTGAAAAGAGTTTTTATATTTTTTCTCTAATGATTAGAGGTTGTAGAGTAAAATTAAATTAATTATTTATAGCTAATATTAACTTGTTTTTTATTTTTTAATGTGGTTTTGGGTTTATTGTTAATTATATATATATTATTTTCAGGTTTAGATTAATTGCTGATGAGATGGGTGTAAATGGAAAGTTATATCGCAATTTTAATTTCGGCTGGCTTCACATCGATAATTGGTAGTATTGCTGTGATTGTCAATTTTCGAATTAACCAAAGGAATAGGAAAATAAATAACACATTACAGCTGGCTAAAGATTTTGATCAAGATCATTCATTTGTTAAGGTTAGAATGTTCATGTGGGAGAAGTTTTTAGACTTACCTAAAAATAATTATGATTGGGAAGACTTAATTATTGAATATCAATCTAACAAAAAATCACCAGAGTTAGTAAATATTACTGATAATGATTTAATAGCGCTAAATAGAGTCGCAGCTTTTTATAAAATGATAGCTGGATTAATAGAAAATAATGAAGTTGACATAAAGCTACTACGCTCTTTGTTTGGCTACAATTATAATAGGTTTTGGCAACCTTTAAGAGATAAATTCGAAACTCATACGAATAAAAATGATAGACCATTGTTTGTTAAAATTCCTGAGCTAGAGGATTGATTTTGAGCTTATGCTATAAATATGTATTGTAGAATTTATAGCAATTAAGAAATTGATGTGATTAGGAAATAAATGAAACTTGCCCAACTAAATATTGCTCTTGCTAAATACCCATTGGATGCGCCAGAAATAAAAGATTTTGTTGATAATCTTGACTTAATAAATGGCGTTGCTGAAAACAGTGCAGGTTTTGTATGGCGATTAAAAGACGAATCAGGCGATGCCACCAATATTAAATTGTTTGATGATCCGAATATGATAATCAATATGTCTGTGTGGGAAAGCGTTGAAGATCTTAAAAATTTTATGTTTCGCACACATCACAGAGATTTCATGCGCAGAAAAGGTGAATGGTTTCAGCGCTTATCAGAAGATAGCTATGTTTTATGGTGGATTGAAGATAACCATATTCCAACCCCTCAAGAGGCATTAGAAAGGTTGCAAAATCTTCGTGAAAACGGCGACACACCCTATGCTTTTACATTTAAAAGTAATTTTACGGCTGAAGAATTTAAAAAATATAAATAACAATAGACTGCAATAAAAATAAGGAAAAATTATGCATGTTGTATTAGCTGTTTTAGGTATTGTAGTGACCATTTTGGTGTTACTGAATCGACTTCAAGAAGGGGGGATAGATATTGGTTGGTTGAATCCTTTTAGCTGGTACCGACGTCGTAAATTCAGGAAACACCATGATTTAAATCCTGCATTTAAGTTAGATTCACCCATGGATGTAGCTGCGTTATATATGGTCGCAGTAGCCAAAATAGACGGTGAAATGAGTAAAGAACAAAAAGAAAAAATCTTATCACTTTTTAACAGCGAATTTCATTTAACTATGAAAGAAGCAACTGATTTATTACGCTCAAGTACGCATTTATTAGGGCATACTAGCGACGTTTACGATAAACCTCACAAAGTAATTGAGCGATGCTTAGATAAAGTAACAAAAGAGCAAGCAGCTTCAATTTGTTATCTCGTCGATGAGGTAGCGATTGTTGAAGGTGAACCGACTGCTCAGCAAAGAAAGCTTGTGGCAGAGATAAAAAATGCATGCCCTCCGGAGGCCTCAGGCAAGTGGTAACTCATCCACAAAACCAAACAGCTGAAAATTAAAATGACAATTATAACCCCTTAACTGATTTTGAAACGTTTTAGTGAATATCGTGAAGGTGTAACTACTTATCAAATCTTTAAAGGTGTTTATAAGGGAGTTTTTATGAAAAAACAGTTATCGGTGGCTTTTTTGGTTTTATCGTCTTTTGCTAACTCAACAACTTGGGGAGAGTTAGAAGTAGATGACCCAATAGTTAAGGATGCAAAATGCAAAGTTGCAGAGCCTGCAAGCTATGGTGGTTATATTTACAGTTGGCCATCAAAATATGATCAGGTGTTTTGGCCGCATACGGATAGAAATGGCATTTGGTTTTGCGAGACATCGGGTTTTATAGCTTTAATTGGTGATTTTGACGAACTTAAACCTGCAGAAATTGAGAGAATAACGGAATTTCTTGCGTCTCAACACATTTCGAAGCCAACTCTTGAGCAAAAGTTAGCTTTGCTCGAGCAAACTTACGCACTTCGCGAAAAAGATGAATTTTTTAAAAATAAGTTGCTAAGGATCCTTGCTCGTTGGCAGCAGTCTTTAGGGAACCTTGATAAGGCAAATAATTATCGAGCTAGAGCATTTAAAGATATTCAACATGCCCTTAATGGAGATTTAAATGGATATAAACGACTTGAATATCTTTATTTGGCGACGAACTACTCAAAGCAGTTTGCAGAACAAAATAAAAATGTAGGTTACTTAGACGATTTGGAAACGGCATTGAAATCGGTGACTGATCCTGAGTTAAAACGCTATGCTGAGTACTTGTCGGAATTGATAAAGGACAGCCTTTATATCAACGAAGGCGGGAAGCTCGACCCTGACTTACCGAAACAGTAAAAATTAGAAGAAACATCAAGGATGAGGTAACAGATGAGGGACACGACTGTTATTAAACGTAACAAAGCTAATACTGGGCTATTTTTTTATCGGTGCTGCTATTGGATTTTCAATTTTCATTGCATATCGGCAACTGCTTATAGGTCTTTTATTTGCTGTAATAAGCGTTAGTGTTGCAATCTTAGTTGTTTCAAATAAATGGTCTATGTAATAAGTTATTTTACTATTGCTTTTACTAGGTGATGAAAAATGAGTTTATCTTTCACTACGAAAAGGTTAAATGTGATTGAAATAAACGCAAGCTCGTCAATGGTTGAGCATCATCAATTAACGATTGCCTTACCAGCGATATTAACACCTGCTGTAGTTGAGAATTTACCGAGTTATTTTCAGGGGATAGATTCTATAGCTGCTGCCGAAAAGTGGTTGGCTAACATGCTTAACGAGTGCCGTTTACTAATGGTGCAATCTCAACATCAAGATGTTGTTGGGCTTTTATTTATCTATACCGAAAACCAAGATGCTCATATAGGTTATTTGTTAGCTGAGCAATATTGGGGGCGGGGTCTTGCATTTGAGTTATTGCAGGGTTTTATCAATCTGGCTAGCACTCAGTCACACTGGCATAAGCTCATCGCAGGTGTTGACGAGTCAAATACACCATCAATTAAGCTTTTAAAAAAGTTGGCTTTTGAAGAGCAAGCATCTAAGGAAAATGGCATGTTGTTTTTTGAATTTAATTTAAACCAAGGCACACAATAATGACAATAACCGCATTTTTAGTTAACTCCTTTAGTGCAAATAATACAGGCGGGAACCCAGCAGGTGTCGTTTTGAATGCAGATAAACTCACAAACGCAGAAAAACTGACGATTGCAAAAGAAATTGGCTTTTCAGAAACCGCATTTGTGGCGCAAGATCATGAAGTTGACTTTGCTGTGTCATTTTTTACGACAACTGAAGAAGTTGATTTTTGTGGCCACGCAACCCTAGCTGTGTTTGCTACGCTCTTCGAACAAGGGTTATTAAAACCTGGCTATTACACTCAACGAACAAAAGCGGGCTTGTTAGGTGTAACAATTGCCGAAGATGGGCAAATTACCATGGAGCAAGCCTTGCCAAAATACCTAGGCAACTTTGCTTATGACGACCTTGCAGGCTTATTAGGGCTTGATGAAACGACTCTTGCAGAAACTGGCTTGCCGATCGATGTAATAACTACAGGATTGCCGGATATTATAGTCGCTGTGCCGAATGGCTACTTAGATAAAATTGTTATTGATGAGGCAGCGCTTAGCGAGTTCTGCCAACAGCATAATGTGATTGGTGTGCATGCCTTTGAATTATGTGAAGAGCAAAGTGAGCTGACCGCAAGTTGTCGTAACTTTGCGCCTTTGGTTGGTATACCTGAAGAGTCAGCAACCGGTAGCGCCAGTGGCGCGCTTGCATGCTACTTATCAAAACACGTATTTGTACAGCAAGAAAACCATTTCAAGTTTGAACAAGGCCGAGCAATGGGATGCAGTTCACATATTTCTGCCAGTGTTTATTCGGATGAGCAGGGTGTTTATAAGGTTCTTGTAGGTGGCTATGCAAATCACCTAGGTACACAAGATATTGCTTTATAAGAAGAATACATACAAAAAAGCCGCGTTATAAACGCGGCTTTTTTATTAAGCGACTAAATTAATCAGCCGCTAAGGTTTTTGCCATATCAGCACGGGCTCTGCCAGCAGGTTTAATTGAACCTGCACGAAGGCCGCTATCTGGAATAGCTACACGTTTATCATGGGCCATAGCTGCTGGTGTTGACTCTGGCTCACTATCTGCAACTGGGGTAGGTTTTGCCATTGCAGCACTTGCTGAACCTTTCACTAAAACAGTTTTTTCATTTTTAGCAGGTTCTACAGCTTTCACTGGTTCTTCAGTTTTAACTGACTCTTCAGCTTGCACTGGCTCTTCAGCTTTCACTGGTTCTTCAGTTTTAACTGGTTCTTCAGCTTGCACTGGTTCTTCAGCTTTAACTGGCTCTTCAGCTTTCACTGGTTCTTCAGCTTTAACTGGTTCTTCAGTTTTAACTGGCTCTTCAGCTTTCACTGGTTCTTCAGTTTTAACTGGCTCTTCAGCTTTCACTGGTTCTTCAGTTTTAACTGGCTCTTCAGCTTTAACTGGTTCTTCAGTTTTCACTGGTTCTTCAGCTTTCACTGGTTCTTCAGTTTTAATTGGTTCTTCAGTTTTAACTGGTTCTTCAGTTTTAACTGGTTCTTCAGTTTTAACTGGTTCTTCAGTTTTAACTGGCTCTTCAGTTTTAACAGGCTCTTCAGCTTTTACAGGTTCTTCAGTTTCAGCCTGAGCCTGTTTTGCCTTTAGCTCAGCTTCATATTCAGCAGCAGCTTGATCTGCTACAGGAATAAATGCTGGCGCATCAGCTTTGTCATCACTCGACTTTTCATCATGCTCAGGGCGACGGCGACGTTGACCAGCAGCACGTAAGTGGCGAGGTGAACGACGAGATCGTGTACGAGGTTGAGCTTGTTCTTCATCAGTTGATGTTTCAACTACCGATTCAGTTTGCTCTGCTTGTTTAGGTTCAGCGTCAGCTTTTACTGGTTCTGCAGGTACTTGCTTTTCAGCAACAGGCTGTTCTGCTTGTTCAGTTTCAACTGCTACTTTTTCTTTTGCAGGCTTAGCTGGTTTTTCAGCTTTAGGTGCTTGCTCAGTTGTTTCAGTAGTTTGTACTGCTTTTGCTTCATCTGCGCTTTCATCTGTTACGCGAACTTTTTTGCGTAAGTTGCGACGTTGACGACGAACCTTAGGTTTAGTTTCCTTTGGTTGCTCAGATTTCGCCTCTGGTGCAGTGTCTTTATTCGTTTGTTCTACATCATCATTACGTTTTTCATTACGTTTTCTGTTGTTAGAATTACGACGACGTTTGTTGCGATTCTCGTTACCTTCTTTTTGCTCAGGCTTATTTGAAGTATTTGTGTTTTCTTCTTTAGCTTGTGCATCGTCAGGGCGTTTATTACGAGAGTTGCGACGGCGTTGGTTGTTGCTACGACGGCGGTTGTCGTTGTTGCGACGATTATTGCTACGTCTTTGTGCAGCTTTTTTCTCTTCTTGCTCTTTTTCAGCTTCTTCTTCGGCATTGCTGAATAACGACTTGAAGAACTTACCAATTGCAGCAAATAATCCACCTTCTGACTTTTTAGCCGCAGGCGTTGTTTGCTCAGCTTTTGGTGCAGTTTGAGGTGCAGGTGTAGTAGGCATAACAACACCTTTAAGAACCGGCTCTTCACGAACTGGTGCTGAAGGCGCTTTAGCCATTTCAAATGCTTCTGGCTCAGGAGCAACAACTTGCTCGTAGCTTACTGTTTCGATTGTTTCGTCTTTACGTAAGCGAACTACTTCGTAATGTGGCGTTTCCATGTGTTGATTAGGAATGATCACAACATCAACGTTATGGCGCTTTTCGATGCGTTGCACGCTACGACGTTTTTCGTTTAATAGGTAAGCGGCAACAGCCACAGGCACCTGTGCATTTACTTGTGATGTGTTGTCTTTGATTGCTTCTTCTTCGATTAAACGAAGGATAGACAGTGCAATTGATTCGTTAGAACGAATCGTACCTTGACCATTACAACGAGGACATGGACCTTGGCTTGCTTCACCTAATGAAGGGCGTAAGCGCTGACGCGACATTTCAAGCAGACCAAAGCGTGAGATCTTACCAATCTGAACACGGGCACGGTCAGGGCGAGCTGCGTCTTTTAAACGATTCTCTACTTCGCGTTGGTGGCGTGGTGGAGTCATATCGATGAAGTCGATAACAATAAGACCACCTAAGTCACGTAAACGTAATTGACGGGCAATCTCGTCTGCTGCTTCTAAGTTAGTATTAAGTGCTGTTTCTTCGATATCACCGCCTTTAGTGGCTTTAGATGAGTTGATATCGATAGACGTAAGTGCTTCAGTTGGGTCAATTACAATTGAACCACCTGATGGTAAGCGAACTTCACGTTGGAAAGCAGATTCAATTTGGCTTTCAATTTGGTAGTGAGTGAATAGTGGTACATCGCCCTGATAAAGCTTAACGCGGCTCATGAAATCTGGACGGAAACGCTCAATATGCGCTTTCGCTTCTTCAAATACACGTGCTTTATCAATTAAAATTTCACCAATATCACGACGTAAATAGTCACGGATTGCGCGGAAAATTACGTTACTTTCTTGGTGAATTAAGAACGGAGCAGGGCCGCTATCAGCAGCTTGCTGAATCGCTTGCCAATGCACTAATAGTGCTTTTAAGTCGTACTCTAGTTCTTCAAATGATTTACCAACACCTGCAGTACGAACAATTAAGCCCATACCTTTAGGTAGTTCTAAACGGCTTAGTGCTTCTTTAAGTTCAGTACGCTCATCACCTTCGATACGGCGAGAAATACCACCGGCACGAGGGTTGTTAGGCATAAGTACTAAATAGCTACCTGCAACGCTGATAAAAGTCGTTAACGCAGCGCCTTTTTGGCCACGCTCTTCTTTATCAACTTGCACAATGACTTCTTGACCTTCTTTGATCACGTCACGGATATTTGGACGACCTTGGAATGTATAGCCTTGTGGGAAGTAGGTGCGAGCTATTTCTTTAAGAGGAAGGAAACCGTGTCTTTCAGCGCCATAATCAACAAAGGCAGCTTCTAATGACGGTTCGATACGGGTAATTTTACCCTTGTAAATATTTGCTTTTTTTTGTTCGTGACCTGGGCTCTCTATGTCTAAATCATACAGGCGCTGGCCATCAACCAGTGCAACGCGCATTTCTTCTTGCTGCGTCGCATTGATTAGCATACGTTTCATATTGTTACTCTACTAATTCTGTCGCTGACATGACGATATAAACTCGTCTGTTCAGTGGTTTCTGACGGTTGTTTTTGTGCAGTCTCACGACTGGGTAAAGTCAAAACCTGAAGTTGTTTGCTTACATTGAGCATCACTAAGTGTGGCTGACAATAACATGTTGTCACGTTATTAAATTCTTGTAGGTGTCAAAACTGCCGCCAATTCTGCGGTTTTAATTTACGAGTTTTGTCCCGAAGTCGACCATGTTCAAATTTTTATTCAATGTCTTGCTACAACAGCTGCTTCTGAATGACGTTGCTACGTCGTCACTATCAGTCAATTTATCTTGTTCAATTGCTTTTTATGTTCATTAATCAACATTCGTGCTCAAATTATTCAGGCAATATATTACGCGCATCGCCGATAATTGAACGCTCGTGTTGGCTGGGTAATTATAAAAGCTTTGGAAAACTTAGCGCGGATCTGTATGATCGGCAACCCAGAATATGCTTCACGAATGTATTAATGTGATAAAAGCACCGTTGTTACTTGCAAACTTTATGTTCGCGACGGTGATTATCCCACTATTACAGTCGCGTTAGCAACTAAATTATTTACTTAAATCAGTGATTAGGCAATGTCAGAAAAAACCGGCTTACAAGTTTCGTTTGTTACCATAGGTGAAGACCATCTAGGTCAACGTATTGATAACTTTCTTATTACTCACCTAAAAGGTGTGCCTAAAAGTGCAGTTTATAAAATCCTTCGTAAAGGCGAAGTGCGAGTAAATAAAAAACGCATAAAACCTGTCTACAAACTA
This sequence comes from Pseudoalteromonas sp. PAST1, assembly GCF_021532515.1. Lineage (NCBI taxonomy): Bacteria > Pseudomonadati > Pseudomonadota > Gammaproteobacteria > Alteromonadales > Pseudoalteromonadaceae > Pseudoalteromonas > Pseudoalteromonas sp. PAST1. Next base: position 18,597 of record NZ_JAKGBH010000008.1, read on the forward strand.
CAACTAAATGATGTAATTCGTATTCCACCTATTAAAGTGGCCGAAAAAGAAGAGTTTGTGCCAAAAAAACTCGATAAAGTAAAACAACTTGAAGACGCCATTTTGTTTGAAGACAAGTATTTAATGGTGATCAACAAGCCTTCGGGTATGGCTGTGCATGGTGGCAGTGGCCTAAGTTATGGCTTAATCGAAGCACTTCGCGTACTTCGTCCTGAAGAGCGTAGTTTAGAGCTTGTACACAGACTAGACCGTGACACATCAGGTTGCTTGCTTATTTCTAAACGTCGTTCAGTGTTAACTGATTTACATAAACAGTTACGTGAAAAAACCATGGAGAAAAACTATTGGGCATTAGTTGATGGTCAATGGGATTCTAAAACGAAAAACGTTACCGAAGGACTTCGTAAAAACACCTTAAAGTCTGGTGAGCGTGTGGTGCGTGTTGATAATACTGAAGGTAAACCATCGCACACGCGTTTTCGTGTGCTTGAGCGATATGCTGAGTGCTCATTAGTACAAGCGTCGCCGGTAACGGGGCGTACTCACCAAATTCGTGTGCATACGCAATGTAAAGGTCATCCAATTGCTTGTGATGATAAATATGGCGTTGCAGAGTTCGATCAATACGTGAATAAACTGACTGGTTTAAATCGTTTGTTTTTACATGCCCACGATTTACGTTTTATGCACCCTAAAAATGAAACAACCATGCATGTTGAAGCGCCACTCGATAATGCACTTCAAAATTGTATCAAAAAGCTACGTGCAGATAATGAACAAGTTTAAGCTGGTTATTTTTGATTGGGATGGCACAGTGATGGACTCTGTGCCAAAAATTGTCACCTGCTTGCGAAATACTGCGCGAGACTTAGGTATTCCTGTTCCAACAGAGCAACAAGCGAAAGACGTTATTGGTTTATCGCTGGCAAAAGCCACTGAAGTGCTTTTTCCGGCGCATTTACATTTAAGCGACGAACTCGTTGCAGGTTACAAAGCACAGTACCGTGAGTTAGATGTTACACCTACACCTTTATTTAAAGATGTAGAATCCGTTTTAAAGCAGTTAAGCGATGCAGGTATGCAATTGGCTGTTGCTACCGGTAAAGGACGTGAAGGCATTGATAGGCTTCTTAATGAGTCAGGCCTTGGTAAGTACTTTGTGAATATAAAATGCTCTGACGATGCTGAGTCGAAGCCATCTCCAGATATGCTTGAGCAAATTTTATGTGAGCAGGGCATCGCAAAAAGCGATGCTGTGATGATTGGCGATAGCCAACTCGATATGGCAATGGCTAATGCCGCAGGCATTGCTTGTATTGGAGTGAGTTTTGGTGCCCATAGCCCGGCGCAGTTGCAACAACATACGCCGTTATGTGTTGTTGATTCATATATTCATCTAAAGCATTTTTTACTTTAGATGAATATTCTTAAATCCAAAATTTAACAGCGTACGCTTATTAGAGAGTTCGTACACGTTGTGCCATTGTGGTCAGTTGAACACACTCTAGTTTTAACCTTACGAGTACAACTCCCTCCTATACTTGAGCCACCTCCAGTTTGCCCACTCCCTGGTTCTCCTTCATCAGGAGTTCCACTGCCACCACCGCTGCCAGAATCAATAATTTCACTATTTTCCTCAATAAAATCACTTAAACAATTTGAAATAGCAACATCGGTTAAATCTACTACAGGACTGAATAATAAGTTCATTCTAATACCATCTATAGTCGATGCGCCACGGTTCAACTTGTATGTTAAGTTTAATTTACGAGTACCACCTATATTAATTTCGCCGCTATATTTGACTTCAAAGTTCAGGAGGTTATTACTACTCCCATAAACCTTGCTAATGAAGGTTCCTATTTCATTATGTTGAAGATTTATTTGAAATCCTAAGCCATCTTTACTTAGGGTTAATCCACCACCAGAAAAGTCAGTGTCTTCGAAAAAATCGAACCAGTTTGCACCATCAAGTTCATTTGCTAAATTATTTGTTAGTTCATCATGGACTTCAGACTGAGATCTTGGACTCTCAAAATAGCTAGTTGGATGTGTATTACAATTATCTTCATTATTTGAAGTGTTATACATTTGTTGAAATGAACTCTGTAATACTGAGGATGAAATATATGAACTACTTGAGACTGCAGATCTAAAGTCTTGATCTATTGTGTAGAATGTATTTAACAAATCTTTTTCTGAGGTGGTTAATGACAAGTCATTTACTGTTGAAGTAAAACCATACTCTGGTGTAGTGGAAGAGATATTTGTAGCTCTAACGTTAAACTTAAAAGCTATCTTCTCTATTGGGTTTGCTACTATCAGGTCTTTAGATGAAGTATCACATATGAAAAGAGATTGGCCAAACTCTACTTGACCTCCTGGCACAGCTTCCCATCTACAACTAGGAATTTTAAAATGTTCTTTAGCAATAATTGAAGCTTTTTCGTAATCGCATGTATCACAAGAGTAGACTTCCATAGGTTCTTGTGATGCGTTTATTTTATTTGTGAAAAAAGCTAACCCAGACAACATAAAGGTTACTAACAATCTTTGTTTAATCATGTAAATTTTCCTTGTAATCTAATTTCCATTAAAGTACCCGTTATGTTAACAGGTGAATAAATAAATGTAAATTTGGTTGTGTGATTTTAATTTCGTCGACATGTCAATACGTCAACACCAAACTCAGCCAGCACTTTAGTTAATGTGATCAGTGGCAGGCCTATCAATGTATTAGGGTCATCGCCACTGAGCTTTTCAAATAAACAGATACCTAACCCTTCACTTTTAAAGCTGCCTGCACAGTTGTATGGCTGCTCTGCATCGCAATAAGCATTGATCTGCTCATGTGTGAGTGTTTTAAATGTCACATCAAATGGCACCACGGTGGTAATTGCTTTATTGATTTGTATATCAAATACACTTAAACCCGTTAAAAAGGTCACTGTATGGCCACTAAACGATGATAGCTGCTTAATGGCATTCTCTTTAGTATGAGGTTTACCTAAAATTGCACCGTTAAATACCGCAACTTGATCAGAGCCGATCACCAAACCTTCACTAAAATGTTGTTTGGCGACTCGGGCTTTTTGCTCGCTTAAACGAGCAACTAATTGCTCTGGTGTTTCAGCTGCAATAGGGGACTCATCAATATCTGGAGAAAAACTTTGAAAAGGTAAGTTAAACTTAGTTAATAATTGCTGTCTAAATGGTGAGCTTGACGCTAATATAAGTGTTGGTTTCATAATAAATTCTGGATGAAAATTGTATTTTGCCAAGGATAAGCCACAATGAATCCGAAAACAAAGCAGAAGATCGTTAAAAACCTACCAAAATTGGTTTTTTACTTTGACTAACTTACTAACTATCTATATGATGCAGCCCCTATGCAAAAGGTGAAAATTCCCATCACTCTTCATCCCAGCAAAGCAGCTCAACATCGTTTAACGTATGACGGTATTGTCCCGCTTGAAAAACTTTCTCGTTTAGAGCAAGTTGTGCAGGAGGAAGCAGGTGAAATAGCGGTAAAGATTCATTGCAAAATTGACGAGCAAGGTTTAGTGGTAATAAGTGGTAACTTATCAACACATGTAACTGTAACTTGCCAACGCTGTAATGGAGAATTAGGGTTGGATTTGGAACAAGACTTTGTGTATTCGCCAATTGGTTTGGATGCAGAGTCAGATCATCTACCTGAAGGTTACGATGAAGTAGAGCTTGACGAAAACGGTGAAATCAACGTATTTGAGTTAATCGAAGACGAACTGATTTTAGCTATTCCAATAGTGCCTACACACAACGAAGCTTCATGCAGTTATTCATCAGAGCCTACTAGCTTTGGTAAATTAGCAGCAAAAGATGACAAACCAAATCCATTTGATATTTTGAAACAACTTAAGAAAGATTCTTAGGAGAAGACTAATGGCTGTACAAAAAAGCAAAAAGTCTCGTGCAAGACGCGGCATGCGCCGTTCACACGATGCGATCAGTGGTCCAACTTTAACTGTAGATCAAGTTTCTGGTGAGACTCACCGTCGTCACCACGTAACTGCTGACGGTTACTACAAAGGCGTTAAAGTAATTTCTAACTAAGAGATTGCTATATGCTGACCAATCTAACCATAGCGTTAGATATGATGGGGGGCGATTACGGCCCCCGTTCATCTATCCCCGCTGCCGTGCAAGCGGTAAATGCTAATACCAACTTAAGACTCATCTTATGTGGTAATCAGCAAGTTATTCTAAAAGAACTCGAAGCACTCGATTCTGTTTCACACCCTCGTTTAATTATTCGCCATTGTAGCGAAGTCGTCACAAATGCGTGTGAACCTGCTTCAGCGGTTCGTTCTAAAAAAGATTCATCAATGCGAGTTGCCCTCGATTTAGTTAAATCGGGTGAAGCGCAAGCGTGTGTAAGCTCTGGTAATACAGGCGCGTTATTTTTTATGGCGCATTATGTATTAAAGATGCTTCCAGGCGTAAAACGTCCTGCATTAATCTCTGCTGTTCCAACCGAACGTAAAAACCCTGTTTATTTACTTGATTTAGGCGCTAATGTGCATTGTGACGCACAAACCCTTTATCAATTTGGCATTATGGGTTCTGTGGTAGCAGGGCAGGCACTTGGGTGTGATAACCCAAGAGTTAGTTTATTGAATATTGGCTCTGAAGACATCAAAGGGCATGAAGGAATAAAACAAGCTGCACAGTTAATGCAGCAGTGTGAATATCTCAACTACACAGGTTACAGTGAAGGTAGTGATATTTTCAGCGGAAAAGCCGATGTTATTGTGTGCGAAGGATTTGTAGGTAATGTGGCATTAAAAACCTGTGAAGGTATTGCCAAACTGATCATGCATAAACTCACCAAAGCCTTACACAAACATTTCTTATACAAAAGTTTAGCGTTTTTATTGCGTCCAGTGATAAAAAAACTCTACAAGCGGGTGAACCCCGACCAGTATAACGGCGCAAGTCTGGTAGGATTGCGCGGTATTGTTGTTAAAAGCCATGGCAATGCCTCACCAAAGGCGTTTCATGCTGCTATTGATGAAGCCGCGCGGGAAGTCGAACGCCAACTCCCTGAAAAAATCGCTGCGATTTTTGAGCAAACACATCCAACAACAAAGTAGTGCAGCATATCTAAAACTTGTTATGCTGCCTGCTACAGAATATTTTTTTGTTTAATTATAAGAGCAAAGTATGGCACATAAAATTGCACTCGTATTTCCAGGTCAAGGCTCACAAACTGTGGGCATGTTATCTGAACTATTAGCTGATTCTCAAATTGCTAAAGCAACATTCGCTGAAGCATCTGAAGCTCTTGGCTATGATCTAGCTGCACTTGTACTAAATGGTCCAGAAGAAGAATTAAATCAAACCCATCGTACACAACCAGCACTTCTTACAGCTAGTGTTGCTATTTACCGTCAATGGTTAGACGCAAACCCTGATGCCGATGTTGTTATGGCTGGTCACAGTTTAGGCGAGTATTCAGCATTAGTTTGTGCTGGCGTTGTAAGCTTAAGCGAAGCAGTTAAACTAGTAGAAAATCGTGGTTTATATATGCAAGAAGCAGTACCTGCGGGTGTTGGTTCTATGGCTGCAATCATCGGCTTAGGTGACGACGAAATCAAAGCAGCGTGTGAAGCATCAGCAAATGGTGAAGTGGTTTCACCAGTGAACTACAACTCACCAGGTCAGGTTGTTATTGCCGGCCATAAAGCGGCAGTTGAGCGTGCATCAGAAGCATGTAAAGAAGCAGGTGCTAAACGTGCTTTACCACTTGCAGTAAGCGTACCTTCTCACTGTGAACTAATGAAACCAGCTGCTGAGAAATTAGCTGCTGATTTAGCCACTTTAACATTTAATACACCTAAGTGTGATGTAATCAACAACGTTGATGTAAAAGCTGAGCAATCAAGTGAAGCAATTAAAGATGCATTAGTACGTCAACTTTACAGCCCAGTTCGCTGGACTGAAACTGTACAAGCATTAGTTGCGCAAGGTATCACACAAAGCTATGAGTTTGGCCCAGGTAAAGTATTAACGGGCCTTGCTAAACGAATTGATAAAGCAATGGTATGTGGTGCGGTTAATACGCAAGCTGCTATTGATGAAGCGAAATAAGTAGGAATAGAATGACAAATTTATTTTCTCTTGAGGGCAAGGTTGTCCTAATCACTGGTGCAAGCCGTGGTATTGGTAAAGCGATTGCAAATACGCTAGTTGCACAAGGTGCAAAAGTAGCGGGTACTGCAACAAGCGAATCAGGTGCTGCTAAAATCAGTGAATATTTAGGTGACAACGGTAAAGGTTATGCCCTTAACGTTACAGATCCTGAATCGATTGAGGCGACACTTGCTGCGATCAAGGCTGATTTAGGCGATATCGACGTATTAGTTAACAATGCAGGTATTACTCGCGATAACTTATTAATGCGTATGAAAGACGGTGAGTGGGATGACATCATCGACACGAACCTAAGCTCAATTTTCCGTTTATCAAAGGCTGTTTTACGCCCTATGATGAAAAAGAAAAATGGTCGTATCATTAATATCGGTTCTGTAGTGGGCACTATGGGTAATGCGGGTCAAGCTAACTATGCTGCAGCGAAAGCGGGTGTAATTGGTTTTACTAAGTCATTAGCACGCGAAGTGGCATCACGTGGCATCACAGTGAACGTTGTTGCACCGGGTTTTATCCAAACAGATATGACAGACGAGCTGACTGAAGACCAAAAAGCAGCTACGCTTGCAAATGTACCTGCAGGGCGTTTAGGTCAACCTGAAGAAATCGCTGCTGCGGTATGCTATTTAGCATCTGACGCTGCTGCGTATGTATCAGGCGAAACATTGCACGTAAATGGCGCGATGTACATGGTTTAATGAAAGTTAGCAAAAATTTGCTAGCGAAAGATTATCGAAAATTGTTGAAATTTTTGTGATCTTGCTTTAAACATACTTGAATTCGCTATGAAAATAAGCGATAAATGAACAAATACTATTCGAGAGGTTTGACCAGATAAGTAATTATCAGCAAATCCTTGAATCACAGAATTATGCGGCGTAAACTACGCCGCAATCTGAAAATAACGCATTGGCGTTTTTAATAAAGGAAAGAAGAATGAGCGACATCCAAGAACGCGTAAAGAAAATTATCATTGAGCAACTAGGTGTTAAAGAAGAAGAAGTAAAACATGAAGCTTCTTTCGTTGACGACTTAGGTGCTGATTCACTTGACACTGTAGAACTAGTAATGGCTCTTGAAGAAGAGTTCGACACTGAGATCCCAGACGAAGAAGCTGAAAAGATCACTACAGTTCAAGCTGCAATCGATTACGTTACAGCTCACGCTGAGTAATTTTACGCATTTTGATTTTAAGGGCAGCATTAAGCTGCCCTTAGTCTATCTATAGAATGATACTAATAAATTTGGTATACACCCCACCTAAAATAATTTCCTTATTGGAGGCAACCCGTGGCTAAACGTCGAGTCGTCGTAACTGGCTTAGGAATGTTGACACCGCTAGGTAATGATGTTGAATCTACTTGGCAAGGTTTGTTAAACGGTAAAAGTGGTATTCAAACTATCACGCATTTCGATACCTCAAGTTTCGGCACCAAATTCGCAGGTTTGCTGAATGACTTTGATGCATCAGCTTACATGTCACCGAAAGATGCAAAGAAAATGGATTTGTTTATCCAATATGGCATTGCAGCGGGTGTACAAGCACTACAAGATTCTGGTCTAGAGATCACTGAAGAAAACGCCACTCGTGTTGGTGTAGCAGTGGGTTCTGGCATCGGTGGTTTAACTTTAATTGAAGAAAACCACATCAAACTATTAAATAGCGGCCCGCGTAAGCTTTCTCCGTTTTACGTGCCTTCGACCATTATCAATATGATCTCTGGTCATTTATCGATTATGCACGGTTTACGTGGCCCTAATATTTCAATCGTTACAGCCTGTACTACAGGTCTACATAACATTGGTCATGCTGCGCGTATGATTGCATACGGCGATGCAGATGCAATGGTAGCCGGTGGTGCTGAAAAAGCATCAACACCAATTGGTATGGGTGGTTTTAATGCAGCACGTGCATTATCAACTCGTAACGACGATCCACAAGCAGCATCTCGTCCTTGGGATAAAGACCGTGATGGTTTTGTTCTTGCTGATGGTGCTGGTGTTATCGTACTTGAAGAATATGAGCATGCTAAAGCACGTGGCGCGAAGATCTACGCTGAACTCGTTGGTTTTGGTATGAGTGGCGATGCATATCACATGACATCTCCACCTGAAGACGGTGCAGGCGCAGCTCTAGCGATGGAAAATGCCCTAAACGATGCACAAGTTAATGCAGACCAAGTTGGTTACATTAATGCTCACGGTACATCGACGAATGCAGGCGATAAAGCCGAAACATCCGCTGTTAAAACTATTTTTGGCGATGCAGCGAAAGATGTGATGGTAAGTTCATCTAAATCAATGATGGGTCACTTGTTAGGTGCAGCAGGCTCGGTAGAGTCAATTATTACTATCTTGTCACTTGTTGACCAGAAAGTAAGCCCTACAATCAACCTTGATAACCCAGATGAAGGCTGTGATTTAGACTACGTACCGCACACTGCACGTGACGCTAAATTGGATTACGCACTATGTAATTCATTTGGTTTTGGTGGTACTAATGGCTCGTTGCTGTTTAAAAAGGTATAATTCTTTTTAACAACGGACTAAAAAGAAGAGCCCAGTTGTTTAACTGGGCTTTTTTGTATGAATAAATTAAAACAAACAATAAAAATAGTCACACCAGACACCACAATAAGCACGCAAGATCGTGGCTTAAATTATGGTGATGGCTTTTTTACCACAGCCTCTGTGATGAATTCTGTCGTTGAGCACTGGGATTTACACAAAGCGCGTTTAGATGAATGCGCGCAAAGACTATTTTTCCCCGAATTAGATTTAACCGCAATTGAGCGTGAAGTTAACCACGCAATCAGTGATACACAAACCGGTATTTTAAAAATAGTTGTCACCCGTGGTGCAGGTGGGCGTGGTTATGGCTTACCAGACACACCAAGTATCCAAGTTCTAATCAGTACCATGCCTGCAGTTTCACACTATAAAAATTGGCAGCAGCAGGGGGCAAACCTTGAAATCAGCGACGTGAAACTTGCACATCAACCTTTACTTGCAGGCTTAAAAACATTGAACCGTTTAGAGCAAGTGCTTATCAAAAAGCAAATGAGCAGCCTTGAATGTGATGACGTTGTTGTACTTGATTATGATAACAATGTGATTGAGTGCTCTGCTGCAAATTTATTTGCTATTAAAGACGGTCAAGTTATATCACCTAAGTTAGACCGCTGCGGCATCACTGGGGTTTATCTCAGCGCTTTATGTGATAAGTTAGCCATTGAATTTAAAGCAATCCAACTAGATGAGCTTTTAGCTATGGATGCCGTATTTATGTGTAACAGTTTAATGGGCGTGGTTCCCGTTGCACGAATTGCTGATACACAGTTTGATATTGAATGCAGTAAAGCGCTATTAACGGCGCAGTTTGCCAAGGAGAGTGTGTGATAAAAGTCATTGTTAGCGTGCTGTTATTAGCATTGCTATGTTGTGGTATTGGCTATCAACAACTTCAATCAGCATTAAAAATGCCGTTAAAAGTTGAAAATAGTACTTTATTTAAAGTGGAGCGTGGCACCGGCTTTAATCAACTTTGCCAAGCATGGCAAACAAAGCAGTGGGTTGATAGTTGTTTTAAATTTCAGGTACTCGCTAAATTAGATCCTACGCTTACGGATTTAAAAGCGGGTCTTTATGAACTGGATACAAGCGCTGTGATTGATAATATTCGCCGTATTAATCAAGGTGCACAAGTAAGCTTTAGCTTCACAATTATTGAAGGTCAGCCACTTCGTGACGTTGTTGCTAATATTCAAAAGCAAGCGCATTTAAGCCAAGACTTAGATACAGAAAATTTAGCGACGCAGATAAGTAACACGCAAGAGAATTTAGAAGGCTGGTTGTTCCCTGATACCTATCACTACCATAGCGAAGATAGTGCCAGCGGCTTATTAAAACGCGCATACAACAAAATGCAGCAGGAATTAGACACCGCATGGCAAACTAGAGCACCAGATTTGGTATTAAGTTCACCGTATGAAGCGTTAATACTGGCTTCTATCATCGAAAAAGAAACGGGTCTTGCTTCTGAGCGACCATTAATTTCTGCGGTATTTACCAATCGTTTAAAAACCAATATGCGCTTACAAACCGATCCAACGGTTATTTATGGTATTGGTGCTGATTTTGATGGCGATATAAAACGAAAAGATTTAACAACCTATACACCGTATAACACGTATAAGATAAAAGGCTTGCCGCCAACACCCATAGCCATGCCTTCGAAAGCAGCGATTTTGGCCGCGGTTAATCCACCTGAGTCTGAATATGTGTATTTTGTTGCGAAAGGGGATGGCAGCCATCAATTTTCGAAAACATTGCAAGAACATAATCGAGCGGTAAAGCAGTACCAATTAAACTAACAACCAGAATTGAGTCATATGACAGCGAAATTTATAGTGATTGAAGGCCTAGAAGGGGCCGGAAAATCAACGGCTATTGCCGTATGCCAAGCTTATTTAGAAAACAAGCAAGTCGATTTTATTAATGTACGTGAGCCTGGCGGTACAGCTATGGCTGAAGAGCTGCGTAATATCGTCAAACAGGCTCACCAAGAAACAGTGACCGGTGAAACAGAGCTGTTAATTATGTATGCAGCACGTTCGCAATTGGTTGCTAATATTATTAATCCGGCACTTGAAAAGGGCACTTGGGTTTTAGGTGATCGCCATGATCTTTCCTCACAAGCATATCAAGGTGGTGGTCGTGGTATTGAACAAACTAAACTCTCTTTTTTAGCTGATATGGTGCTAAATGGTTTAAAGCCTGATTTAACCATTTATTTAGACATTGACCCAGCTGTGGGTCTTGCTCGCGCTAAAGGACGTGGTGAACTTGATCGTATCGAACAAGAAGCATTAGACTTTTTTGAGCGCACTCGCGCACGCTACCTTGAAATAGCTAACACTGATAGCAGTATCAAAACTGTGGATGCAAACCAAACAATGCCAGAAGTACATGCGGCAATCACAACCGTGCTTGATAACTTTTTTGCAGGTTTAAATTAATATGCCTTTGCCGTGGCTTGAAGGGCTTTATCAGCAACTTGCGCAAAGTTTTGCACAGCAACGCTTTCATCATGCACAGCTATTTAATGGTGATAAAGGTGTTGGCAAGCAACGTTTAGTCGATTCGCTCGCTGATGGGCTACTTTGTGCGTCACCTGTAAACTTAAAAGCCTGTGGCAATTGTAAAAGCTGCCAACTAAATCAAGCGGGTACTCATCCTGATAAACGCGTTGTAAAGGTAGAAGGCCAAACAATAGGCGTTGATGAAATTCGGGAGATCAGTGATTTTATCAACCATTCAGCAGCGCAAAATGGTAACAAAGTAGTGGTGCTTGAACAGTGTCACAAAATGACCACTGCAGCGGCTAATGCTTTATTAAAAACCCTTGAAGAGCCAAGTTTGCGCCGTTATTTATTGTTAACGTGCGAACAAACAGCATTATTACCTGCAACAATTTTAAGTCGCTGTGCGGTACACGAAATAAAGGTTAACCCAGAATATACAACACAATGGTTAGCATCACTGAACATTGCTAATTATTCATGGTTAGAGTTGTTCGCTCGACAGCCACTGCTTGTTCAGCAGTGGCAAAATGATAACCAACTTGAAGCTATTGATTCACTCTTTAAATTTGCAACTAATCTAAAAGACAGCCATAATTTCAGTGCGTTAGTCGACATCCTTAATAAAGATCATAGCTTGGTTAATGTATTTGCCTTGTTTTTAACAGAGCATCTTAAAACGCAATTAGTATTAGGAATGGACTTTTTCAATTATCAAAAAGCACAATCTGCTATTTCAGAGTTTCTTTATAACAGTTCACATGTGCTTGGTTTAAACTTGGAACTTGCCATTTCACAATTAGCGTTTACTTTACGTGAAAGTCAAAATTAGGATATATCGTGCAAGAATTATTAGTAGATATCGAAGACTTAGAAGAATTATACCGCTGTTACATGCCTTATCTAAAAAATGGTGGTTTGTTTGTTCGCACTAATATGCGCTTTGAAATGGGTCATTCATTGGCTTTAAAAGTCACATTACCAGATGCACTCGAAGATGATGTAGTAACGGGTAAAGTTGCTTGGATCACACCACAAGGTGCGCAAAGCTCAAACCCGCCAGGTATTGGTGTGAATTTTATCGATGATAAAACCAATTTAAATGCCAAAATCGAAAAACTACTCGGTACTATGTTAAACTCAGGCAATCCGACCTATACCATGTAATAAAAGTAGTACCATGATTGTAGATTCTCATTGTCATTTAGACAGGCTTGATTTCGATAAACTCGACTTAGACTTAGACCAAGTACTCGATAATGCTCGTGCAAAGAAAGTAGAACACTTTTTATGTGTAAGCGTAACTTTAGATCAATTCCCAAGTATGCTGGATAAAATTAAGAACTATCCAGACGTTTCTGCATCATGTGGTGTGCATCCACTTGATCAAAAAGACGCACTCGATAAGCAAAAGCTAATTTCACTTGCAAGCCACGACAAAGTGGTGGCAATTGGCGAAACGGGTCTTGATTACTATTACTCAAAAGACACCCATATTGTTCAGCAAGAAAGCTTTGTTGGTCATATCGAGGTTGCTAAAGAGCTCAATAAACCGCTTATTATTCATACACGAGACGCTAGAGAAGACACCATTAACTTAATGCGCGCCCACAATGCTGAGAATTGTGGTGGTGTATTACATTGCTTTACAGAAAACTGGGATATGGCCAAAAAAGCCATTGATATGGGCTTTTATATTTCGATTTCGGGCATTGTTACGTTTAAAAATGCCGTAGAGTTAAAAGACGTTGTAAAGCAAATTCCGCTAGATCGCTTACTAATCGAAACAGATTCACCGTATTTAGCGCCTGTTCCATATCGTGGTAAAACAAATCAACCAGCCTATGTTGAAGATGTGGCTTACTACATCGCCGAGTTAAAAGGGCTTACTTTTAACGAGTTAGCTGAAGCAACAACTAACAACTTTTATTCGTTGTTTAATCAGGCTAAAAGGGCGTAATGGTGCACGGCGTATCGAATTTACCTCAGTTAGTAATGGGGCCAATGGTACGCCGAGCAGATGCAGGGCGAGTGTGCTTTCAATTTGTTACAACTAGGCCTTACCACTACCGAATTGAGTTTAGCGGAGTTGAAACATACTCGAACTTAGAGTCCGTCCAATTAGGGCAACAGCTTTACTTAAATTTCATCAATGTCATGCCTGTCAATGGCCAGTTTGCAGTTGATTCACTGATCTATTATTCGTTACATGATGAAAATAAAAGCCTTGATTTATCGTCTTTTTGCTATGAACGTGCCGAATCTCCGGCATTTGTGATCCCCAATCGACTCGATAGAATTCTTCATGGCTCGTGTCGTAACCCTCATCACCCTGCAAAAGATAGCCTTGTAGCTGCAGATAATTGGCAAAATGTTCAGCGCCAGTCACTTAATGCTGGTGCTGACCTATTATTGTTATCTGGCGACCAAATATATGCGGATGATGTCGCAGGGCCTATGCTGCTCGCGATTGAAAAAGTGATTAGCTTGTTTGGAGTGTTTTCAGAGCCAGCGCTTGATTTAGATTTACCGGCAGGGTTCGAGCAGCAACTTTATCAGCGCCATTTACACTTACCCAAAGTACCTTGGCAGAAACGGAGTAAATTTGGTGTTGGTTATTGGCTTAAAAAAGATGAACCACACTTCTCAAGCTTAAAAGCTGAAAACCATTTAATTCATTTTCAAGAATTTATAGCGCTTTATTTATTAAACTTCAGTGCGGTTACTTGGCAGCTAATTGAGTTTGAATCAATTGAATGCCCAGCATTAGCCCCTAAATACGCTAACCTATTTAAACTTGAAAAGGACGCACTGGTTGGCTTTGCAAAGGGTCTTCACAGTGTTGAAAGGTTATTCGCCAATGTGTCGACATTAATGATGTTTGATGATCATGATGTCACCGATGATTGGAACTTAACAGCAGGGTGGGAGCAGGCTATTTATCAGCACCCAGCTAGCCGTCGTATTGTAAATAATGGCCTGATTAGTTATTGGTTAATGCAAGGAATTGGTAATGATGCAGGTGATAACACTTTGTCTTTATTACCCAGTTTTAAACAAAGCCTGCAACAACAGAGCTGGCATTTTAAAGACTTTGATAAGCTAATACTCAATTTTAACCATTGGCATTACGAGCTTAATACCATCCCCAAAGTTGTGGTTCTCGATACCCGAACCCATCGCTGGCGTAATGAGCAAAATTTCAATGAGCCATCAGGCTTACTTGATTGGGAAAGGCTCATTGAATTAGAAGAAAGCTTATTGTCTCACGATAAAGTGATTATTGTATCTCCAGCACCGGTGTTTGGTGTTAAATCGATTGAAGCAATCCAAGCTATTTTTAATTTTTGCGGGCAGCCATTGTTGGTTGATGTTGAAAACTGGATGGCCCATGAAGGTTCTGCTAAAAAACTGCTAGATACTTTTCGCCGTGAAGATACGCCAAAAGAAACCTTGATCCTCTCTGGTGATGTCCATTATTCATTTTGTTTTTCAGTGCAAAAGCGCTTTGGTAAACATAAAAACCGAATTTGGCAGTTGACTGCCAGTGGTATTAAAAATGAGTTCCCACGCAAACTTATTAATGTACTCGATAAACTCGACTCAATTTTATATGCCCCGAAAAGCCCACTTAACTTTTTCACTAAACGTTGGCAAATGGAAGTTGATAAACATCAAACCAAAGGCGAAGGACAAAAGTATTTGGTCAGTAATGCGGCTATCAGCTTAATTGAGCTCAATGACGGTTTACTTGCTAAATATGAACTTATTCACGCTGATAACCAAATAACTGAATTCGATTTAAACGATAATTAATCGAATACATTAGAATAAAAAAACGCCCAGAACGAATCCGCATTGTTCTGGGCTTAGGGGGTGGCTCGTGTGAGCCTGCGCTAACTATAAAAAAACACCTTCTAAATTCAGTAGGGAGAAGTAGAAAGTACTTTTAAGTGTAGTTAATCAACAGGAAATTGCACGGTAAATGTACAAATTTTATACTGGTTTAAAATCAGTCTGTTACAGCTTTTTACCTAAATTAGCGCCTTATTTATACAGTCTTTATGCGCAACTTATACCCAAGTTATCAACTGGGCATTTTGGACCAAATCACGAGGTAATGAGTTCTTAATTTTATTCTTTTGCCACTTACCTAGGCCTACCGGACAACCACATAACATTAAAACTACTTCACCATTATCTTGCGTTGGTTTTTCGAGCCTAATATCTTTACCGTTAAAGTAATCGTTTGCTTGGCAAGCAGACATCTCAAAGGTATTTTTATCGCAATCTTGGCCAAAGACAGTGGCAAACTCGTGAGTTAAGCGAACACCGCCTTTGTGGATCACACCAAGTTGAATACCTAAACGTGAGTATTTAATTTTATCATGCAGTTCATCAAAGCCATCAGGAAACAACCAAAGCTCTTTATCACGTTGCATTAAGGTGCCTTGAAGTGATTTTAGACCGAACTGTTTTTTAATTGTTTGCATAAACGCTTGGCTTTGCTTTTTATCAAATTCAGCAAACGGAAATGCGCCTTTTTTAACTTTTTGATTTGGGTTATCGCTTGATGCTACTTTCTTAAATTTAGCGATGAAGAAACCTTCACTGTCGTAAGTTTGCGGCCAAACATGTAAATAACCTTCACTGGTTGTCGCTTTGTCTGCGCCATCAAACAGGCTGTCGAGCGGTTGTACTTCGATGCAATCAGGGAACTCTGCTAATAGATACTCACACACTTGTTGGTTTTCAAGGGGTGTTAAAGTACAGGTCGAATAGACTAATGTGCCGCCTGGTTTTAAGGCATAAAAGGCACTTTTGATAAGGGCTTTTTGCACAGCAGCAATATCAATATTAGATTCGATTGACCAATTTTTTAGGGCGTCTGAATCTTTACGAACCGTGCCTTCACCTGAACACGGGGCATCTAGCAAAATGTTGTCGAAGCACTCATACATGTAATCCCCGAATATCACACCGTCAAAATGTGATAATGCACAATTACCCACACCCATACGTTTGAGGGTTGCAGCCAATACTTTTAAGCGTGACGATGACAACTCATTGGCCACTAACACGCCACTATTATCCATCATGGCGGCGATTTGTGATGTTTTTGAACCTGGTGCCGATGCCATATCAAGTACCGCGTCGCTTTGCTTAACTTCGGCTCTCAGTGCTACCGGCGGTAACATTGAGCTGGCTTCTTGCACATACATAGCACCACTTAAATGTAAATCGGTATTACCGATTGCAAGGGCGGCTTCTTCGTCGCTTGGTCGTGTTAGCCAGAACCCTTCTTCGCACCATGGAATTGCTGTTAACTCCCATCCTTTTTTGGCACATTGACGCTGAAATTCATCGACTGACATTTTTAATGTATTTACGCGAACAGATCGTCTTAGTGGGCGGCGACAGGCTGCAATAAAGTCGTCTAATGATAAATGTTCAGGAAGGTAGCTTTTTACATCATCAATAAATGAGTCAGGAATATATGTATTAGCGTCCACTAAATGGCTCTCACATCACGTAATAATAGCTGGATCATACCATTTATAGCGCTATCAGGGGATATTTTTAGCTTTTTAAGAGCGATATTGAAGTGTCGACATATTGCTAATATAAATGTTCTTTATAGCCATTATTTTTGATAAATATCAATTTATGTCGACATTTTGCTGGTTTTTTAGCCTATTTTTCAGATCTCAAGGTTGACAGTTTCAATGTTAGGGCGCATAGTGAACTCATAAATTGTCGACAATCTTAATTTAGTACTTTGATAGACCTATTATGACAGAGCAAAAAGCCAACGATAACTACAACGATATCACGATAACAACAGCCTCAGACCAAGTGTTTGTCGACATGCGTCGTGAAATTGTCCAAGGCACCATCGAGCAGGGTAGCAAAATTTCTGAGCCAGAACTTGCTAAACGCTATGGTGTAAGCCGTGCCACCTTACGTGAGGCGCTAAATCGTTTAGAGAGCTGTTATTTGGTAGAGCGTAAAGCAAATGTCGGTTGTCGTGTTGTTGCACTAACAGCTGAGCGTTTAATCGAAGTCTATCAGGTTCGTAGTGCCTTAGAAGGGCTGGCTTGTCGGTTAGCTGCCGACAACATGGAACCTGAAGAAGTGCAGGGTTTAAAACAGTTATTGAATCAGCACTTACAAACACAGCGTGTAAAAGAAGGTGAATCATACTACCAAGAAGCGGGCGACCTTGATTTTCATTATCGCATTATTAAAGGGTCGAAAAACGCACACTTAATTCATCTGTTATGTAATGAGTTGTACCAGTTAATTCGTATGTACCGTGTACAAATGGGCATGGTTGGGCCGCGTGTATCAAAAGCGTTTGATGAACACTTAGCTATTATTAATGCCATTGAAAATCATGACGGTGAATTAGCCGAAATGCTTATGAAGCGCCATATTAGTGCGTCTCAGGCAAATATTCAGACGAAGTTTGACTTGCTCGCAGCAAAAAATCAGTAGCGCCGTAGTTAAACAGTCACAATTTAGATTTAAAAAATAGAGTCAGCCAAAGAGCTGAAACCGTTCAAAGATAGGAGTTATCCAATGTCAGCAGGATTAAAGTTCAAACAGGCAATCGCCAACAACAAGCCATTACAAGTGGTTGGCACCGTCAACGCGTACTGCGCAATGATGGCAGAGAAAACCGGTCACCAAGCACTTTACCTCTCAGGTGCGGGTGTTGCTAACGCATCATACGGCATGCCAGATTTAGGTATGACTAGTCTTGATAACGTACTTGAAGATATTCGTCGAATCACCAGCGCTACCGACTTACCGCTTCTTGTTGATGCTGACACAGGTTGGGGCGGTGCTTTTAATATTGCTCGTACCGTTAAAGAAATGACCAAAGCAGGTGCAGCGGGCTTCCATATTGAAGACCAAGTAGCACAAAAACGTTGTGGTCACCGTCCTAATAAAGAGATCGTGTCTAAAGATGAAATGGTTGACCGTATTAAAGCTGCGGTTGATGCTAAAACAGACAGTGATTTTTACATTATGGCGCGTACTGATGCATTCCAAAAAGAAGGCTTAAATGCAGCTATTGACCGCGCAGCAGCGTGTGTTGAAGCTGGCGCAGACGCTATCTTTGCAGAAGCGGTGCATGATTTAGCAGATTACCAAGCGTTTGCTAAAGCGTTAAATGTGCCAATTCTTGCGAACATCACCGAATTTGGTCAAACGCCACTTTATACAAAAGAGCAATTAAGTGAAGTGGGTGTTGAAATTGTACTTTATCCACTCAGTGCATTTAGAGCGATGAACAAAGCAGCACTTAATGTGTATTCGTCTATTCTTAGCGAAGGCTCGCAACAAAGCCAAGTAGACAATATGCAAACACGTGCGGAATTATATGAGTTTTTAGATTATCACTCATATGAAAACACACTCGATAACCTTTTCTCAGCTAAAAAATCATAACGACAACATATAAGGAGAACACTCATGGTAGATAAAGCATTAGGCGGCGCAGGTTTACGTGGTCAAGTAGCAGGTGAAACAGCACTGTGTACAGTAGGTAAATCAGGTTCAGGTTTAACTTATTGTGGTTATGATATTAGTGAATTAGCAGATAAAGCACAGTTTGAAGAAGTGTCTTTTTTACTGTCGCGCGGTGAATTACCAACAGAGTCTGAGCTGACTGAATATAAAGCAAAGCTAAAATCACTACGTGGTTTACCAGATGCACTTAAAACAGTGCTTGAAAACATTCCTAAAGACGCGCACCCAATGGATGTAATGCGTACGGGTTGTTCTATGCTAGGTAACCTAGAAATGGAGCAAGACTTCTCAGAAGCGAATGATGCAATTGACCGTATGGTTGCTGTATTCCCAAGCATTATTTGTTACTGGTATCGCTTTAGCCATGACGGCGTTCGCATCGACACTGAAACTGATGATGATTCGGTTGGTGCACACTTCTTACGTTTATTACATGACGAAGCACCATCAGCACTGTTTGAGCAAGTAATGAATGTGTCTTTAATTCTTTATGCAGAGCATGAGTTTAATGCATCAACATTCACTGCGCGTGTGTGTGCATCAACATTGTCTGATATTCACTCTTGTGTAACGGGGGCGATTGGTAGTTTACGTGGTCCATTACATGGTGGTGCAAACGAAGCGGCTATGGATATGATTGAAGGCTTCACAAGTGCAGACCAAGCTGAAGATGCGCTGATGGGCATGCTTGAGCGTAAAGACAAGATCATGGGCTTTGGTCATGCCATTTACCGTGAATCAGATCCACGTAACGTGATCATCAAAAAGTGGTCAGAAAAACTGGCAGCAGAAGTGGGTGACGATGTGCTTTATCCAGTGTCTGTTCGCTGTGAAGAAGTTATGTGGCGTGAAAAGAAATTATTCTGTAATGCTGATTTCTTCCATGCATCTGCGTATCACTTCATGGGTATTCCAACTAAGTTATTCACGCCAATTTTCGTGATGAGCCGTGTAACAGGTTGGACAGCACACGTGAAAGAGCAACGTGCTAATAACCGTATTATTCGCCCAAGTGCAGATTATACGGGACCAGAAGCGCGCAGCTATACGCCAATTTCTGAGCGTTAATCGTTAATTAAATCAGTGATAGGGGTAGCTTAGCTGCCCCTTTATGAAGGGGCGAAATAAATACAAAAACAATCAGCCCACCTTTGTTCACCGTCACCAAGTACAAGTAGAATCATCATGAATACAAACTTTAGAAAACCATTAGCAGGCACCGGCGTCGATTACTTTGATACGCGCGCTGCTGTTGATGCAATTAAACCAGGCAGCTATGCCACACTTCCTTACACATCGCGAGTACTTGCCGAAAACTTAGTTCGTCGCTGTGACCCTGAAATGCTAAATGATGCACTGTCGCAATTGATTGACCGTAAGCGTGATTTAGATTTTCCATGGTTTCCTGCGCGCGTTGTGTGTCACGACATCTTAGGTCAAACAGCGTTAGTTGATTTAGCAGGCCTGCGTGATGCCATTGCTGCAAAAGGCGGCGATCCTGCAAAAGTGAACCCTGTGGTACCAACACAGTTAATTGTTGACCATTCATTAGCGGTTGAACACGCAGGTTTTGAACCTGACGCATTTGAAAAAAACCGTGCTATTGAAGACCGTCGTAACGATGACCGATTCCACTTTATTAATTGGACGAAAACAGCATTTAAAAATATTGATGTGATCCCGCCGGGTAACGGCATTATGCATCAGATTAATTTAGAGAAAATGTCACCTGTGATCCAAAAACGTGACGGCGTGGCATTCCCAGATACATTAGTTGGTACAGATAGCCACACACCTATGGTCGATGCATTAGGTGTTATTGCAGTCGGTGTAGGTGGTCTTGAAGCTGAAAGCGTGATGCTTGGCCGTGCATCTTACATGCGTTTACCTGATATTGTGGGTGTTGAGCTCAAAGGCAAGCCACAACCGGGTATTACTGCAACCGATATCGTATTAGCGATCACCGAATTTTTACGTAATGAAAGAGTTGTATCGACCTACCTTGAGTTTTATGGCGAAGGTGCCGATGCACTTACATTAGGCGATAGAGCAACTATTTCTAATATGACGCCGGAGTTTGGCGCAACAGCTGCGATGTTTTACATTGATGACAACACGCTTGATTATCTACGTTTAACAGGCCGTGAAGAAGAGCAAGTTCAACTCGTCGAAACTTACGCAAAAGAAACTGGCCTTTGGAGTGATAGCCTTAAAACGGCAGAATATGAGCGTGTGTTAACCTTTGATTTATCATCAGTTGGTCGCAATATTGCGGGCCCTTCAAATCCACATCGCCGTGTTGCAACAAGCGAACTTGATAAAGCGGGTATCACTGGCGCCTTAGAGAATGAAGAAGGCTTAATGCCAGATGGTGCCTGTATCATTGCTGCAATCACAAGTTGTACGAATACTAGTAATCCACGCAATGTTATTGCCGCAGGTTTACTTGCGCGTAATGCTAACGCTAAAGGGTTAACTCGTAAGCCATGGGTTAAAACATCACTGGCACCGGGTTCTAAAGCGGTTAAGTCTTACTTAGAAGAAGCAAATTTATTACCTGAGCTTGAACAACTAGGTTTTGGTATCGTTGCCTTTGCATGTACAACCTGTAATGGCATGAGTGGTGCGCTTGATCCAAAAATTCAGCAAGAAGTGATTGACCGCGACTTATACGCAACCGCTGTACTTTCGGGTAACCGTAACTTCGATGGCCGTATTCACCCTTATGCTAAACAAGCATTCTTAGCTTCACCGCCGCTGGTTGTTGCTTATGCTATCGCCGGTACTATTCGTTTTGATATCGAAAAAGATGTATTAGGCCATGATCAACAAGGTAACGAAATTCGCCTTATGGATTTATGGCCATCAGATGAAGAAATTGATGCAGTGATCAAACAAAGTGTTAAACCTGAACAATTTAAAAAGGTTTACGAGCCAATGTTTGACTTAAGTGTAGATTACGGTGAAGACAACGATCCACTTTACCAATGGCGTCCACAAAGTACCTATATTCGTCGTCCTCCTTATTGGGAAGGCGCATTAGCGGGTGAACGCTCTCTGAGTGATATGCGTGCATTAGCTGTGTTGGGCGACAACATAACTACTGACCACTTATCACCTTCGAATGCGATTTTAGCGTCAAGTGCTGCTGGTGAATACTTGGCTAAAATGGGTCTCCCAGAAGAAGATTTTAACTCCTATGCTACTCACCGAGGTGACCATTTAACAGCACAGCGTGCTACATTCGCTAACCCTAAGTTATTGAATGAAATGGTTAAAGAAAATGGTGAAGTGAAGCAAGGTTCATATGCTCGCATTGAACCAGAAGGCAAAGTGACGCGTATGTGGGAAGCTATCGAAACCTACATGGAGCGCAAACAACCGCTTATCATTGTAGCTGGTGCTGATTATGGTCAAGGTTCGTCACGTGACTGGGCTGCAAAAGGTGTTCGCCTAGCTGGTGTTCAAGTGATTGCAGCAGAAGGCTTTGAGCGTATTCACCGCACTAACTTAATTGGTATGGGTGTATTACCGCTTGAGTTTAAAGCAGGTACTACGCGAACTACGCTAGGTATTGATGGTAGTGAGAGTTTTAGTGTCAAAGGTGAGCCAACACCAGGTGCAACACTGACACTAGTAATTACCCGTGCCAATGGTGAAATCGTTGAAGTACCAATGACGTGTCGTTTAGATACCGCTGAAGAAGTGTCAATTTATTCAGCGGGTGGTGTACTGCAACGTTTCGCGCAAGATTTTTTAGAATCTGAGGAGCACTAAGCGATGGCGTTTAAACCACAAATTAAGGTGCCAGCGACCTATATGCGTGGCGGCACCAGTAAAGGGGTTTTCTTTAACTTAACTGACTTACCTGAGCCTGCCCAAGTGGCAGGTGAGGCGCGCGATAACCTGTTGTTACGTGTGATTGGTAGCCCCGATCCTTACCAAAAACAAACTGATGGTATGGGCGGTGCAACCTCAAGTACCAGTAAGACGGTAATATTATCAAAAAGCGCGAAACCTGATCACGATGTTGATTATCTATTTGGTCAAGTAGCTATCGATAAAGCGTTTGTTGATTGGAGTGGTAACTGCGGAAATTTAACTTCTGCAGTCGGAGCCTTTGCTGTGTCGAACGGCCTTGTTGATGCCAGCAAAATTCCAGACAACGGCGTTGTCGAAGTTAAAGTTTGGCAAGTCAATATTAGTAAAACCATTATAGTACATGTGCCAATTACTAACGGCGAAGTGCAAGAAACCGGTGATTTTGAGCTTGATGGCGTGACCTTTCCAGCCGCTGAAGTAAAACTTGAATTTATGGACCCTGCAGATGGCGAAGGGGCCTTATTCCCAACAGGTAACTTAGTCGATGAGCTAGAAGTGCCGGGTATTGGTATGTTGTCTGCAACGATGATCAATGCGGGTATTCCTACAGTTTTCATTAACGCCAGTGAAGTTGGCTATGATGGCACAGAGCTGCAAGAAGCCATTAACGGTGATGCATCGGCACTTGAAAAATTAGAAACAATTCGAGCCTACGGGGCGTTGAAAATGGGGCTAATTTCTCATATTGATGAAGCAAAGGCACGCCAACATACGCCAAAAGTGGCTTGGGTAGCACCTGCTAAAACGTATCACGCATCAAGCGGTAAAGTTGTAAATGAAACCGATATTGATTTAGTGGTACGTGCTATGTCGATGGGTAAATTGCACCATGCTATGATGGGCACGGCTGCGGTAGCAATAGGTACTGCAGCTGCCATACCTGGAACTTTAGTAAATCTTGCGGCAGGCGGTGGTGAGCGACAAGAGGTAAACTTTGGTCATCCTTCTGGCACTTTAAAAGTCGGCGCTGCTGCAACACTTGTTGATGGCAATTGGCAAGTCACTAAAGCAAGTATGAGCCGAAGTGCGCGTGTGTTGATGGAAGGTTGGGTTAGAGTGCCCGAGTAGTACTCAATCGCGTACTGATATTATCAAAATAAAGCGGCGGTTACGCCGCTTTGTCTGATCCGTAGCACTGTTGTTTCATTCCTTCAATATATTCATCAAACTTGCCGCTTTGTTGCATCAGTTCAATTTCATCATTTAAATCTTGTAAAACTTTTTGCCAGTGCGGCGTTGATTTACTAATAGAATAATAAAGCGGTTTGTATTCAAGCTTTGGTTCTAGCGCGACCAGTGATTCTAAAATTTGTCGTTTGCCGCTAATTGATAATTCAGACTTATAAACACTGGCTTTAAGAACTTCAAGGTCCGCCACAATCAGACTTACTCGATTACTTAGTAAAAGATGGATTAACTGGTATTCATTATTTGCGACGATTGTATCGATTTCTTTATTATCAATCATAGCATCGAGTTTTTTGGTATTTTTATAAGAGCGGACTACACCAATAGGTAAATTCTCAACTGATTTTAAATCACCATTGAAAGGGATTTGATTTCCTTTTAACGCCACGAATGATAGATCTCCACCAGGTATTTCATGACTTAAAGCAAGTAAATTGTTGCGAGTTTTACTAAGAAAATTATCTGATACAACATCATCTTCAATGAAGTACTCAGGAAAAAGAATATCAGCGCGACCTAATTCAGCTTCTCTTACGGCACGCGCCCATGGGTAGAAACCAATGTGTATGCCATAACCTTTTTCAAGAAGTGAGCTGACAGTAAATTGATAGAGCCAGCCCTTGTTACACAAGTTTTCGTCAATATAAGGAGGCCAATCTAAAGTGACGAGCTTTAAAACATGTTTGGCACTTAGGTTATAACCGTATCCGCCGTTGAAACGCACCGCTTCTTCAGTGACGATTTCACCATTTTTTTCAAAACTAACAGGTGTTAGACCCGCAAGGGCTTGATATGAGGCGAATAAAAAGAGCACTGTTAATAGTTTCATAAATTGTTTAAGTTTTTGTTATTTATCTAAAGCTTAGCCTTTTGTCGTAAATATACAACCTAGGAACTGTAACAATATCTAACTTATGGAGTACATTTTTCGGTCACAGCTTATAGTTGTAGACTCGAGTGACAAAAAGTTTGTATTTGTATTATGATATCACTTAATGCTTTTGCAACTTAAGGATAACAACAATGATAAAACTTAGTCTCTATATATCACTTCTCACAAGCTCTATGCTTGCTCACGCACAATTACCGCTTAGCGTTACAAGCCCTGATGGACAAATAACTGTAAAACTCGAAAAACAACAAAACCAGCTTGTTTATAGCGTAAATTATGGCAATCAGGTTTTTTTGCAGCAATCAGAGCTTGGTTTAAATACCAACCTAGGTGATTTTTCACAAATCCTCAAATATAAAAGCCATACAACCGCTTCGGTCAATAAAAGCTATAAATTGCATAATGCGAAGGTGAGTGACATAAATTACACAGCGAATACACTCAAAGCGCAATTTGAAAACCAAGACGGCAGAATACTTGGCGTCGAGTTTAATGTGTCTGATAGCGATGTTGCATTTCGTTATCAGATATCGGGAGCTGAAACAGATACCCGTATCAAGGTGTTAGCTGAATACAGTGCTTTTAACCTACCAGATAATGCAACTACATTTATAAGACCACAAGCCTTACCTGAAACGGGCTGGATGCAAACAAAACCAAGTTACGAAGAGCCTTACACCTTTAACGAAGCCCTTGGAACACCGTCAGCGAATGGCGTGGGTTATACCTTTCCTGCATTATTTAAAAATAGCGATAAAGGTTGGCTTTTAATTTCAGAAACCGGTGTTGATAGCCATTATGTTGGCTCAAAATTAAGCGAAGGCACGAAAGACGGTGTATATCGTATTTCATTTCCTCAGGCCGGTGAAAACAATGGCATTGGTGCAACTTATGCCGCTATGGCAATGCCAGCAACCACACCTTGGCGTACCATCACGTTAGGAACAAGTTTAAAACCAATTGTTGAATCAACCGTGGCATTTGATTTGGTTAAACCACTTTATCAAGCAAGTCAAAATTATAAAATGGGTCGATCAACATGGAGCTGGATTGTTTGGCAAGACCCAAGTATCAACTACGATGACCAAATCAAATTTATTGACTTAGCTGCATCATTAAATTTTGAATATGTATTAATCGACAATTGGTGGGATAAAAACATTGGCCGCGAGAGAATGGCTGAATTGGTTAAGTACGCCAATGGAAAGGGCGTTGATGTTATTTTGTGGTACAACTCAAATGGCTGGTGGAATGATGCACCACAGACCCCACAAAATAGAATGAACAGTGCACCTGCACGTCGAATTGAAATGGCGTGGCTGCAAAGCATTGGTGTAAAAGGGCTGAAAGTAGACTTTTTTGGTGGTGATAAACAAGAAACCATTAAACTGTATGAAGATATTCTTACAGATGCAAATCAGTATGGTTTAGTGATCACCTTTCATGGCAGCACCATCCCGCGTGGCTGGGAAAGAATGTATCCTAACTTCGTCACTTCTGAAGCGGTACTGGCATCGGAGAACCTTGTTTTTCATCAAAATTCGTTAGATTTACATGCCTATAACGCGACTATTTTACCATTCACTCGTAATGCTATTGGCGCTATGGATTTTGCCCCAGTGTTTTTAAACAAACGTTTATCGCAAGATCAAACCGTCGGCACTATTCGTAAAACCACAGATGCATTTGAACTGGCAACAGGTGTGCTTTATCAATCACCAGTGCAACATTTTGGCCTGACGCCAAATAACCTTGCAGAGCAACCCCAATTTGTTATTGATACTTTAAAGGCGATGCCAACGGTATGGGATGAAACACGCTATATTGCAGGTCAACCGGGTCAAGATGTAACGATCGCAAGGCGTCATCAACAAACATGGTGGGTAGCAGCCGTGAATGGTGAAAATAAAACCAAAAAATTCGATATCGATTTACCTATGTTAGCGGGTAAAAAAATCACCCTGTTGTTTGATAAAAAAGATGGCAGCGCTGGTACTAAGCAAGTCACAGTAAGTAACAGTGGCAAGTTAACCTTAAACTTATTAGCTCAAGGTGGCGCACTGATTATTGGTCGCTAACTGTGAGTTTATAGGCGACGAATAAAAGCCAAGTATAAAAAAGCGAGCAGATTGCTCGCTTTTTTATGGCTATAGTTGCCTTGGTAATTTGGGCGTGCTAAATTGCGCCGTGTGTGGTGATGTTCTACACCGCTTTAAGGACGACCTTAAAGTTGTAATTAAATTCGGGGACGACCCCATAAAGAGGTCGACCATGAATTGGATCCTACTTATTGCTGCTGGCTTACTTGAAGTCGCTTGGGCTTATGGCTTAAAACAATCTGACGGTTTTACAAAACCCCTCATTTCATTCTTTACAATCTTAACCATGGCTGCCAGCTTTTATTGCTTAAGTGTGGCGCTCAAATCATTACCACTTAGTTTGGCTTATGCGGTTTGGGTTGGTATCGGCGTTATTGGCTCAGCAATAATAGGCATGACACTATTAGCTGAAGGCGTGAGTCTATTAAAAATAGCCAGCTTACTACTAATCGCCCTTGGCATTATTGGTTTGAAACTCGCCAATTAATAAATTTTTACTGCTCCTACTCAGTTTCATAATGTTAATTCAGGGTATGAGACTGAGAGCAAACGATTGGAGCAGTCGTGCGCTAACCAACAGAACTACATATTTTAAATTTGGAACATTAAGAATTGGTACGACCGAGTGGATTCGAACCACCGATTTTGGCGTGGGTCATAGAGAGCGGTAGTGCTCTAACCAACTGAGTAAATCTTTTTAGGTTAATGTACTTATTAATAGAAGTTGTAGAATTACAAAGAAGCAATAAAGATATAATTGGTACGACCGAGTGGATTCGAACCACCGACCTCTACCATGTCAAGGTAGCGCTCTAACCAACTGAGCTACGGTCGTACAATATGTTTGACTGGAAAAGCCATGATATAACCAAGAGGGATTTGGTTATACCTAAATCATGGTACAACCGAGTGGATTCGAACCACCGACCCCTACCATGTCAAGGTAGTGCTCTAACCAACTGAGCTACGGTTGTATTTTGATTTAAAACTGTTGTTAGCGTGGCTAAACAACG
Source organism: Pseudoalteromonas sp. PAST1 (assembly GCF_021532515.1). Classification (NCBI taxonomy): domain Bacteria; kingdom Pseudomonadati; phylum Pseudomonadota; class Gammaproteobacteria; order Alteromonadales; family Pseudoalteromonadaceae; genus Pseudoalteromonas; species Pseudoalteromonas sp. PAST1. The sequence continues at coordinate 46,483 of NZ_JAKGBH010000008.1, forward strand.
GAGGCTAATATATAGCGACTAGTTGTGTGAATCAAGCAGCTTTAGCTATTTTTGTGCTAAGTGCTGGTTTTTTATTCATAACGGACTAATTTCGCACGTTCTGTAAAAACCTTGCCACCAAGCAACATGCCTTTTCGCAGAGTGCTTAAGACTTTGTAAAATTGCGTCATTACTGTCGCTATCTACAAACTGGGCCAATTCGGTGTCACGCCATATTTGCTGGTAAAGAGGTTGTAGAGTTTCTAATCGACCCACTAAGAATGATTGATAAGGCTGTAGTTGCTCTAAATAAAACTTTTTAAAAACATTACTAAGCGTTTGCGCTTTTTGTTTATTCTTGTTTGCAGGGCAGAGATCATCTTTTGAATACTTCATGAGCAGCGCTGTTAATTGTTGATTGTAATGTGTTTGCACACGAGCCGCAGAAGTGAGTAGCTTGTTGTATTTAAAACGATTTAATACTTCGAGTTGGTTGATGATTTGCTCTGGCTCTATAGCGTTTATTTTGCCGGTATTAATTTGATTGTTTAACTTAGCAATTTGCTCCATCGCGCTCACGGTTTCGCTAAAACCTGCGGTGTTTTCATCAATGTGTGTCGAGCTTAGCTGCCAGCTTTGCTTAAACTCGCTTTCGTTGAGCAGCATAGCTTTAAAGTAGTTAGCAAGGTTTGCCTGCTTTTGTACTGCGGTGAGTTTTATTTTTTCAACTAGCTCATCTTGTTCTTCAAAGCTTTCTAAGCATTCATTTGCGCTTTGAATAAACTTAATTTGATAACTAAGAACATTAGCAGGCGTTGCTGTTTTGCCAAGCTGGTTATTGTGCTCAGCAATAAGGGTTGCAAGTTTACACTGACGTAATTGGGCAAGTTCAAGCATACCAATGGTTGCTTTATCTTCAGTATTTTCAGTAAAGTGGTTAACAGTTATTGTACTTGGTTTAGATAGCTTAAAACTTTCGGTTTTAAGCACGTTTTCTAATCTTTGCGCGTAGGTGTGGTTTACATCACCGGAAGAGGGCGTGCAGGCAATAAGTGCCACGCACGCTGTTGCGATGATAGAGTTTAGAAGGCTATTGGTTTTGCAAAAAAGGTGCATGTTTAAATCGCCTATGAACAGTGAACATCAACATAATTGCTGCGGCACTTAACCCCACAATAATGCCTATCCAAAACCCATGAGGGCCCATTGCTGGAACAATTAAATCTGTACGAGCAAGTACGAAGCCAAGCGCAAAGCCGATCAACCAATAGGATACAAAGGTGATATAACCAATTGGTGCCGTGTATTTTAACCCCCGCAAAATACCATTGGCAGAAACTTGCAGGGCATCTGGTAACTGGTAGATACAAGCAAGTACCATGATTGAAGAGGCAAGGGCTAATACTTCAGGGTTGTCAGAATACAATTGGCTTATAATATCTCGGGCAAAAAAGGTCACACTTGCCAGCAGAAAAGCAATAATTGCCGCGAGAATATAACTTGTTTTAACGGCATTTTTTAACTGTTGATAATGTTGTTGGCCAAATAAATTGCCTATTCGAATGCTAATCGCAATTGAGAGGCTCAACGGCATCATAAACAATAAAGTCGTCACACTGGCTGCAATTTGGTGACCGGCAACAGCAACAGCACCTAAGTGCGCTATAAACAAAGGAATACAGGCAAATAGCGTAACTTCAAAAAAAGTAGCTAATGAAATTGGAATACCCACTTTGGTGATAGTCCATAAAGTAGCGGGCTTTGGCGCTCTAAAATTGGCTAGCAATGCTTTGGCATCAATCTTTCTATTAAAGTGACAATAAATAACCTGAGTTAACGCCATTGCTGTAAATACCAGCGCCGTGGCAATACCACAGCCCGCGCCACCATAGGCTTGAAAACCTAATTTACCGTGTATAAATACGTAATTGGCAGGAATATTGACCGCTAAGCCAATTAAGCTAATGTAGAAAGCAGGTTTGGTCATTCCCATACCTTCAGTGATATTGCGGTACACACTGAAAAGTAAAAAACCAAAAATACCCCATTTAACAAAATGAATGTATTGCTCAGCTAAGTGGGTAATAGACTGTGAGGTGTCTAATTGACTAAGCACTGTATCAGCAAGGCTTGCCAGCCCTAAACCGATTATGGCAAGTACTAACGCCAGATACAGACCTTGTTGAAAATAATGACTAATACCTTGTTTATCGTTTGAACCAGCAAACTGCGCTATGATACCCGTTAACGCCAATAATATGCCTTGCAATGCAAGCATTAACGGATTCCAAATACCTGTTGCAATAGAAAGTGCCGCCAAGTCTGTTGCACTTACTTGGCCTGCCATCACGGTATCTACAACCGTCATTAAAATAAGGGTTACCTGTGCCAAAAAAACAGGAATGGCTAACGAAATTAACCTTTTGGCTTCCCAACTACAAAAAGACATAAAATACACAACTAAATAAACAGACAGCCATTGTAATCTATTCATAGATCAATAAAAATCGCAGTTATCTATTTAATGAAGAAAAGAGAAAGCGATGTTCACTGGAATTGTGCAAACGCAAGCCGTTGTGGTTGATGCTACTAACCAAGGCGGTGTACTAAGGCTAGCTTTACAAGTAGAACAGCAATACGCTGAAAACCTGAATATCGGCGCTAGCATAGCCATTAATGGTTGTTGTTTAACCGTGGTGAAGTTTGCATCAGACACGAAAGGCTGCTGTGTTATAAATTTTGATGTGATTGATGAAACATTGAAGTTAACAAACCTAGGTAAGCTGGCTGTCAATGAGACGGTGAATTTTGAACGTTCAGTGACTTTTGGGACTGAACTAGGTGGGCATATCGTATCGGGCCACATTCATTGTATAGCCGAGATACTTTCAATTAAACACCATCAAGACAACTGTAAAATGCAATTAGCATTAGCAAAAGAGTGGCAAAAATACGTGCTGTACAAAGGGTTTGTCAGCGTTAACGGGGCAAGCCTCACTGTAGGTGAAGTTGATGAGCAGGGCTTTTGGCTACACCTGATCCCAGAAACACTCTCTATTACCAATCTCGATAACTACCGCGAAGGGGATAAGTTAAATATCGAAGTCGATCAGCAAACTTATACCATTATCAACACGGTCGAAAATTATCTATCGCAACAAGCAAAATAAATACAATAAACGAGCTAAATAAGTATAAAAACGAGCAAATTAAAAAATTTGCTCGTCGTCACTATCGACATGTAATTCGAGTTTGTTGTGTGCGTAATCGATATGCATATTCAAATGGATGGGATTGCAACATGCTGCGCAATCTTCATAGTAATCTTGGTCACCGTCACTTGCATCAAGTGCTACGTGAATGTGGTGGCCACAGTGAGGGCATGAAATCCGTTGTGTGTATTGGTCTTTCATCAGCTTTTACCTTAATCAGGCATGCCTGAGTTCGTTAAATTGCAATCTTCATTAAACCCTAACTCATCAAAAATGAATCTAGATTTAATTAGATTGATATAACTCACTAACCGAATTTATTTAAGCGTAGTGCTACCAATTCGGTTAGCATCTTTATTAATACGCTTTATAAGCTAAATATAGCTGTGTTTAGCGGTTTGTGACATTCCTTTTACAGTGATTTTTAGCTTATTTCAGGAGCTGATCAATTTGTTGTTTTGCTTCAGTAAGATAGTGCCCTGCAAAGATATTGGCATTATTGAGCATAGGGTATAGTTGGTAGATGGCCCTACGTTGCTCGTAGCCTACCTGCAATGGGTAGATATCGTTATAGGCGTCATAAAAGCTATCGGGAAGTGGTGCATAAAGCTCACTCATTGCGATATCGCATTCCCGATCACCATAATAACAAGCAGGGTCAAATACACTGGGTACATTATTATAAAAGCCCATATTTCGACGCCAAAAGTCACCGTGTAATAACGAAGGCTCTACAACATGGCTATGCAGTGCGTCTTTAGCAAAAGCGATGAAGGTGTCTTGATTGACAAGCTCAATGCCTTTTTCTTGTAATAACTGCAATTGCCAACCAATGCGTTCTTCAGCAAAAAATACATCCCATTTTTTGTGCCAACGATTAGGTTGTAGAGTTGGGCCAAGGAAGTTGTCGTTATCTAAGCCGAACATGGCTTGGGTATGCTTTTGGTGTAAATGAGCAAGGTGTTCTCCCATTTCATGCCAATTGGTATGGGGCTGTTTATCAAGTTCTAACCATTCAAGCACGATAAATGAAAACTCAATATTGCAACCTGTGGTGATGCAATCTGGGATCATAAATAAGCTTTCTTGAGTTAACAGCTCTAGATTAAAGGCTTCGCACTCTAGGCGCTCCAGATCACTTAAGTGAGCGACTTTCACAAAGAAGTGGTGTAAATCATCGCCAATTTGGAAGTATTTATCGTTATTGGGTGATTGTAATTGGCGCTTAAAAGTATGCTTAAAATCAAAATGCATCGCTTGGCTAATCTGTTCATTCACCGAATTCCACATAATTTTGTTCACCTTTTAACCATATAATTAAACTATGGCAAAAAGACGATGAATTAACAAACCCATAGCGTTAATATTATTAAAGTTTATCGAAGTATTTATGAGGGGTCAGATGAATAAAAGTCTCATTACTAACTTAGTGGCACTTGCCTTAGTATTAGTCGGATTTTTATTTGAACAAGCAATTGTGCTTTCTGTTGGTTTATTTGCGTTATCGGGCGCAGTAACAAACTGGCTTGCTATTCACATGCTATTCGAAAAAGTACCATTTTTATACGGCTCTGGTGTTATAACATTAAAGTTTGCGTCTTTTAAGGTGGCGATTCGTAACTTGGTAATGACCGAGTTCTTCGCTGAAGAAAAAATCGATCAGGTCATGGCGCTCGCTAAACCGAATATTGATTTAGAGCCTGTGATCAGTGAAGTTAATTTAAGTCCGGCTTATGACTCTTTAATTGAGGTTATCGAAAACTCTCAATTTGGTGGCATGCTGTCGATGTTTGGTGGCCGTGATGCGCTCGAGCCAATGCGCGAACCTTTCATTGAAAAAATGAAAGCGGCGGTTATTGATATTTCGAAGAGCGACGAATTTAAAACCATTCTTGATGAAAAGCTATTTGCAAAATCTCACCTTGGTGGCTCATTACACAGTACAGTTGAGCGTTTAGTTGATGAACGATTGAATGAGCTTACACCAACCATGGTAAAAGATATTATTCAAACCATGATCAAAGAACATTTAGGTTGGTTAGTAATTTGGGGTGGGGTGTTTGGCGGCTTATTTGGCCTGATAGCTGCGCTAGTCTAATGAAGAAGGAATTTGTAGCAGGCCTTCAAAGACCTGCTACTGTGTATTCATCATTATTTTGAGCCTGCAATTACAATCACAGTGTCATCAGATACTTTAGCGATATCTTGAATACTGGTTTTTGTTGCTATGTCAAAATTTAAGTATTTCGCAGAGTTATGCAACCCATAAGTGCTAACAAACTTATTAGTTGGCATATCATTGCAAAATAGTTTTTCTGTCATTACTCGTTTACTTAAGCGTAAATCGCGCATAGTTCCGATTACATTGAGTGGCTTATTTGATGCAATAGCCATACACGCTTGAGTGCCAACTGAGTTATCTGCTGCGACAAATTGGGCTGCACTTGCATCAGTTGCTGCTAGTGAAGAACCTAAAATTATTGCTGTACCTAGTGCTGTAGTTAACGTATTCATCTTTCTCTCCAGTTGTTGTCTATAACGTAACATTTGTGCGACCTGGCTATTATGGATACTGCACACTTCCTGTTTGCTGGGCACATTTAAAGTATTACGCTAAACAAAAACAATTGCTGTTAATGAAAATCGACAAGATGTAAGTAAGTATGTAGATATGATCAAACAAAACTAACCGCTTGATAAGTGCTATTTTAAAGTGTGAATGTTGACACAATTAGCCTTAAAATTTTTTAATTAATTTTTAAAAATCCTGTATTAGCTCGTATTTAAGACTTGATATTTACGTGGCTGTTACATTTAAGTATTAACTCTAGCTTTTCTTTAAAAGGCTAATCAGAGTATAAGGAGCATCAGTGACCACAAAATTAGCAGGCTATTATCAACAAGCCTATGCATCTGAATCAAAACACTTTAATCAATGTTTTTATTGTGGTTGTGAAGCAACTGAGCGAGATTTTTGTCCGCCACTGCATATGCTGCAAAGCATTATAGATTTAGGCGAAGAGGCCGAATTTATATCAATTCCAGCATGTTATGAGTGCTTTGCATTACTGCATAACGAACGAGTGCTAACTATTGATGGGCGAGTGACAAAGCTTAAAAAGAAACTTTCAACAAAGTATGCAAAAGCGCTGAGAATTTATCACATGTGGCATGAAAGTGAACTTCACGATATGAGTGATGAGTTTGTGCACAGTATTAAAGCAGGCATGAAGTTAGGTGCAGAGGCAGCAGAGCGATTAGCATTTCAAGGTTATAGCTATGCAACTGAAGATGCCAGTGTCACTATTCGTGAGAAGCGTGCCGAATTTGATGTGCAAGGCAAAGTCTTTTATGACTTTAAAGACGCGCTTAATTACTGCATTAATGATTTACAAGTCGACAGAACAGAATTCTATAAGCTGGTGGTCGAAGATTATAATGGTGATTTTAACCGTGCATTGAGTCAATACCGCCATCGACACGAAAAAATAACCGCAGCTAACGATGCAGTTTCACTGATTAAAAGTTTTGCCAAGCAGCACAAGCAAAACTCAGACTTTGTAACTCGAACTGTGAAACATTTTATCAACAAAGATCCGAGCTTAACTACCGAAGGTGCGTTAGAGCAGTTATATAACAACTACATAAAGAAATAGTGCTCTGTGAGGCTGGTTATTCGTCTTGAATATTGGTGACTGGCCTCGTTTACTCGCATTAGAATTAACAATTAGTTAAAGTAGTTAAATAATAAAAAAGAGGAACGTAAGAATGCAAAAATTTGCACCATCCTTGTTGGTTATGGCGCTTGGTGTCGCGTTAGCGGGCTGCCAAGACAATGGCCCACAAGATCCAAAAGTCTCAATTAACAAAAACCCATACCCAAGCACTTATCAGCCACTTGCATCACAAAGTACGTTAATAACTAATGCCACTGTTTTAACCGGCACAGGCGAGCGTTTAGATGACGCAGATGTATTCTTTGTAGATGGCAAAGTCCAACAAGTAGGTAAAGACCTATCTGTACAAGCTGATAAAACAATTGATGCAGAAGGTAAATGGGTAACACCGGGTATTATTGACGTGCATTCACATTTAGGTGCATACCCAACTCCATCAGTGGCATCTCACCAAGATGGTAATGAAATGACCAGCCCTGTGACTGCAGAAGTATGGGTTGAGCATTCAGTATGGCCGCAAGATCCTGGCTTTAACCGTGCTCGTGAAGGCGGTATTACGTCATTACAAATTCTACCAGGTTCAGCAAACTTAATTGGTGGCCGTGGTGTAACGCTTAAAAACATTCCTTCGCACACGATGCAGGGTATGAAATTTCCTGAAGCACCGTATGGTTTAAAAATGGCATGTGGTGAAAACCCGAAACGTGTTTATGGCCGCAAAGGTGTTTTACCATCAACGCGTATGGGTAACATGGCGGGCTACCGCACAGCGTGGATTGAAGCGACAGAATACAAACGTGAATGGGATAAATACGAAAGTGATTATGCCGCAGGTAAAAACCCTGCAGCACCTCACCGCGACATCAAGCTAGATACGCTAGCAGGTGTGTTAGAAGGTGACATATTAATCCATAACCACTGTTATAAAGCAGAAGAAATGGCCATGATGATCGACCTCGGTAAAGAATTTGGTTATCACTCAGGTACTTTCCATCACGGTGTTGAAGCATACAAAATTGCTGACTTACTTGCCCAGAACGGTAACTGTGCGGCACTTTGGCCAGATTGGTGGGGCTTTAAAATGGAAGCCTACGACATGGTTCAAGAGAACGTAGCAATTGTAGATGCTGTTAAAAATTCATGTGCCGTTGTTCACTCTGATTCTGATACAACGATTCAACGCTTAAACCAAGAAGCCGGTAAAGTGATGTATCGCGCGAATGATGTGGGTTATGACATCTCTGAGCAACACGCAATTAAGTGGATCACTTCAAACGCGGCTAAATCACTGGGGATTGATGATAAAACAGGTTCACTTGAAGCAGGTAAGCAAGCTGATGTGGTTATTTGGAACCAAAACCCATTCAGTGTTTATGCGAAAGCTGAACAAGTATTTATCGATGGTGCCAAAGTTTATGATCGTAACGATGATAAATACCAAGCACAAAGTGATTTCATGCTAGGTCAAAAATAGGAGTAACATTGATGACAAAATTAACTAAATCATTAAAGCTGTCACTTGTTGCTGCTGGCTTATTTTCTGCGACAGCAAGTGCTGCATCGGTAGCGATTGTCAATGCAACACTACACACTTCAACAGAGCAAGGCGTACTTGAAGGCGCAAGCGTTGTTATTGAAGATGGCAAAATTGTTGCTATTAACCCAGCGACTGTCAACGCGGATACTACCATTGATGCAAAAGGCCAAATCGTGACTGCAGGCTTTATTGGTACTATGAACCAATTAGGCTTAGTCGAAGTGAGTGCTGTTGCAGGGTCGCGCGATGGTGGTGACGACAAAGCAGGCATTGACTTTGATCCAAGCCTTGCATTCAACCCACGCAGTAGCTTAATTCCTTATGCACGCAAGGGCGGTATTACTCAAGATGTGATTGTACCAAACGGTGGTGACAGTATCTTTGCGGGTCTTGCATCTGTCGTTGATCTATCAGGCAGCTTTGAAAGCGTAAATAAAAAGCAAGTTGCACTTGTTGTTCACTTAGGTGAAAAGAGTAAAGGCTCACGTGCTATGTCGATGAAAACTCTTATCGACAAGCTTGAAGGCGAAAAGTCAGCTAAAAAAGATGACAAAAAAGAGCCATCAACAGAGCAAAAAGTTATAGCTGCTGTGCTTTCGGGTGATATGCCGTTGATTGCCAGTGTTCAACGCGCATCAGACATCTATGAACTTGTTAAGTTAAAAGAAAGCTATGGCATCAATTTAGTGATTCATGGCGGTGATGATGCTGTTGTGGTTGCTGATACATTAGCTAAAGCGGATGTACCTGTGATCATCAGCTCTATGGCTAACTTACCGGGTAGCTTTGACTCTATGCATGCAAATCTTGCTAACGCAGGTAAGCTTGAAAAAGCGGGTGTAAAAGTCATTATTGGTGTTGCTGGTGACTCAAGCCACAATGTATACCAATTACGTTTTGATGCAGGTAATGCTGTGTCATACGGTATGAGCCAACAAGGTGCACTTAGCGCAGTTACCAGCAATATTGCTGATGTTTTTGGTTTAAACTCAGGCGCAATTGCCAAAGGTAAACGTGCAAACCTAGTTATGTGGTCTGCTGATCCATTTGAGCTTAACTCACACGTAAGCAAAATGTGGATCAACGGTGAAGAGGTTTCAACCGAAGCGCGTCAAGACAAACTACGCGATCGTTATACAACTGATTCAGCGATGCCACGCGCTTATACTAAATAAGTGCTCAACATATAAAAAGGCCGCAAATTTGCGGCCTTTTTTTAATACATATTTTCAAACTAAAAGCTAAAAAATTAGATTGCTTAGTTTATAAAGGCTAAGGCCAAATATAAGCAGTATTACTGGCACAATTACAAGGTTAAGTAAAAGCGAATTAGTGTATCCTTTCATCACCGATTTTTGATTCACTAACCAAACAAGGTAACAGGTAACAATTGGAAGTAATAATCCATTGGCAGCTTGCGCAAAGATGATAACCGCAACCGGATCAAGCCCAAGCGATGCGACCAGTGCACCGAAAACAAGGATAGTGATAGCAACCAGTTTAAAACGTGTATCACTCATTTGTGTTGACCAACCAAGCATGCCGCAAACAGCGTAAGCACCCGCAAGCGGTGCAGTTATTGCGCTAGTAAGTCCAGCTGCACATAAACCGATAGCAAAGAAATAATGAGCCATACCACCTAGAAGGGGCTCAAGTTGCACAGCCATATTGGCCGCTGAAATTTTACCTGCATCGGTACCATAAAATGCCACAGAGGCTGTTGATAAGATAGCTAACGTGATTATGCCACCTAAAGTTATCGAAATACCGGTATCAAGGTTTGTTTCTTTGATTACTTTGTCGATATTTTTTGAACTATCGTGTTTTTCTGCAAGTACCCCAGAGTGTAAAAACAGGTTGTAGGGCACAATGGTTGTGCCTATCAAGGCAAGTACCGTGGTAATTGAATTATCAGGTAAGCTAGGTATAAATCCTTTTAGCACTTCACCAAGTGGCGGAGCCGCCATCACCAGCGTTGAAATAAACACTAAGCTCATCAACACCACTAAAACAATTAACGCCCCCTCAATGACTTTATGTTTGCCAGTATACAAAAGTACTGCACTTAGAATCGCAATAAGGGGAGTCCAGAGTAGTGGACTCACTGAAGGGAGTATTTCTTGCAGTCCTAAACTGGCACCAGTCAGATTGCCTGCTTCATAGGCTGCACTGCCAATACCAATTGCACTGATCACTAATATGGCAGCCAGGGCTTTAAAAATCGGTGTTTGAATGGTGGTTCTGAGTGCAGATGCTAAATCAAGTCCTGTAGCAACACCAAGACGAGCAGCCATTGATTGCAACAAAATAGTTGCTACAACTGAGAACAATAACGTCCAAATAAGAGCAAAGCCAAAATTAGCACCTGCAACACTTGCCGTAGTGATGGTACCTGGTCCAATAAAAGCTGCGGTGACAAGCAGTCCGGGCCCTAAACGCATAATAAAACCTTTTATTATTATTTTTATACATTAACTATTAGCAAAACAGCTAATGTTTTAGAAATCAGAGCATATAGAGTATAGACAGACTTAGTATGGGTAAAGTAAAACAGGTGAATCGCTTAAAGTTAGCGAGTTGAACTTAGACCAATCCACACTGTAATTTTTATATACAGTACGTAGTAATGGCACAGTACGCATAACGAAATTAAAGTAAACACACCTAAAATCAATGGTTTGCTTTAAGTTTTGGCTTGGTAGGTATCTTGCAAAGTGTATATGCTTTTAACTAAAGGAAATGAAAATGCCTGAACTTACTCTTTCAGCATATGCGGCCGTGTATGTTTACCTGATTATGCTGACAATTCAGTGGGTGGTTGCCGCTGTCACTAAAGCCAAACAGCCCAATGCGGTGCCTGGTAAACTCGATAATTCATTAAGCCACGATAGCTTTGTATTTCGTTCACATCGCACATTTATGAATACCTTAGAAAATAGCCCGTTATTTTTAGGTAGCGTATTTCTTGGGTTCTTTTTAAACTTGAACAGTAGTGCGTTTGCACTGTGTATTTGGTTGTATGTGATAGCCAGGATCATTCATATGCTGCTGTATTATGGTGTAGCAACTGAGCAGAATCCAAGCCCACGCAGCTATTTCTTTTTAATCGCTGCTTTGGCAAATAGTGTGATGCTTGTTTTAATTGGTTTACGTTTGATTTAAACAGCATTGCTAACATATATAAAAGGCATTGAATGAATGCTCATACAATGCCTTTTTTAATACTGAAAACCTAGCTACTCAACGCCAATAAAGCCACCTGTTTGGTGTGACCATAGGGCAGCATAGATACCATCTTGGGCAATTAGTTGCTCGTGAGAGCCTTGTTCAACCACGCCACCTTCATCAAGCACAATGAGTCTATCCATTTGCGCAATAGTTGATAGGCGGTGCGCAATGGCAATAACTGTTTTGCCGGTCATTAAATCGTCTAGGCTAGTTTGAATTGCGGCTTCTACTTCAGAATCAAGGGCACTGGTTGCCTCATCTAAGATTAGAATTGGTGCATCTTTTAGAAGGACTCGTGCAATAGCAATACGTTGACGTTGACCACCAGAAAGCTTCACACCGCGTTCACCAACTTGTGCGGCAAAGCCTTTATTGCCTTTGCTGTCTTCTAAGTCTTCGATGAACTCAATTGCTTCTGCTTGCTTTGCGGCCGCAAGTATTTCATCTTCAGTAGCATCGGGTCTGCCATAAAGAATGTTATCTTTTACTGAGCGGTGTAACAGCGAGGTATCTTGCGTCACCATCGCAATGTGCTTACGTAAGCTTTCTTGGCTTACCTCAGCGATGTTTTGACCATCAATGCGAATTGTGCCTGAGTCAACATCATAAAAGCGCAGTAACAAATTCACTAAGGTAGATTTACCTGCACCAGAGCGACCTACTAAACCTATTTTCTCACCCGGTTTAATATCTAAATTTAAGCCATTGATAACAGGGCCGCGGAGGGTCTCGTTGGCAGCTTTACCATAGTTAAATTGCACATTCTCAAAGCTTATCGACCCTTCATTAACAGTAAGAGTGCTTGCGTTTTCTTTATCATCCACTTCAATCGGCGTTGATAGGGTTTTCATACCATCAGCAACAGTACCAATGTTTTCAAATAGGCTACTGATCTCCCACATGATCCACTGTGCCATTCCGTTTAATCTCAGTGATAAACTCACCGCAATGGCGATAGCACCAACACTGATGGCGCTAATTGACCATAGATATAAAGAGAGGGCAGCAATACTAAATACCAATAAATAATTAAGGGTGTTGATAGAGAAGTTTAAGCTAGTAACTAAACGCATTTGCTTATATACAGGCTGTAAAAATACATCCATGCTATCTTTGGCATATTGTTCTTCTCGCTGTGTGTACGAGAATAATTTGATAGTCGAAATGTTAGTATAGCTATCAACTACACGTCCGGTCATTTCTGAGCGCGCATCAGCCTGCGAGCTGGCTACTTTCTTGAGCTTTGGTACAAAATACATTTGAATAGCGGCATAAAGAACTAACCAAATTAATAATGGCAACATTAAACGCCAGTCAGATTCTGCGACCAAAAATACCATGGCGCCAAAGTAGACCACGATATACATTAATACATCGAGCAGTTTCATCACTGATTCACGAACAGCTAATGAGGTTTGCATTACTTTTGTCGCAATACGGCCGGCAAATTCGTTTTGATAAAAACTAACACTCTGACGAAGCAAATAACGGTGTGCTAACCAACGGATAGACATAGGATAGTTGCCAAGCAGCGCTTGATGTAACACCGCTGAGTGAAAGAACACGACAATAGGTAACACCACCAGCAACATAATTGCCATTTTTGTCAGTTCAGCCTGCTGCTCAACAAAAAAGGTATCAGGAGTATATTCGCCAAGCCAATCGACAAGTTGGCCCATGTAACTAAATAGCGATACTTCTAAAATAGCAAGTGCTGCGGCACTTAACGACATCAGCAGCAATGAAAGCTCCATGCCACGGGTATAATGACGGCAAAAAGCAAATAAGCTATTAGGTGGTTGAGAAGGTTGTTCTTTAGGAAACGGATTAGTCATCCGCTCAAATAAACGATACATACACGACGCTTTTTAAAAATCAAAGTGGCCTTACTATACCATTTGAGTAGTTTTTTAGCAGTTCATTTAATTTAAAAACTAAGATTAAAATCTAATTACTATTCAGTTATTTACATCTAGTGTAAGAAATGAAAATATAATAAGAAAAAGGAATTAATGATGAAAAAGTTGCTTTGTACGCTGTCCCTCGTTTTTAGCTTACCGCTTTTTGCCTACCAAACCGACACCCACATATTTAAGGGCAAAAAAACCAGCATCGAAAAACCCGTAACGGTGACATTACCTGATGGCTATCAGGACTCAAAAAAATACAATGTTATCTATGTATTACATGGCTACAGTGGCAATCACAGCGATTGGACTAAGCTTACAAACATAGAAAAACTGGCAGACCAATATGATGTCATCATTGTTAACCCAGATGGCAACTTCGGTTCGTGGTATCTCGATTCTGATATCGACAAAAGCTCGCAATACGAAACCTACATTGCAGACGATTTACTAAATTATATCGATTCTGAATATTCGACTAATCGGTCTAAAAGTGGCCGTGCAATAACAGGCTTATCAATGGGTGGCTTTGGTGCCTTGCACATTGCAATAAATCACCCAGAACAGTTTGCAGCAGTTTCAGGGATATCTGCTGGGGTTGATGTTAGGCCCTTTAGTGCAGAGTTTGACCTTGAAAAAGTACTCGGCAGTTATGCTGAAAACAAAGAAAAATGGGATAGCATTGCCATTATTAACAACCTCCATAAAATTGCTGCTGGCAATACGGCATGGAAAAAGGGCGCTGATACCTTACCTATTATGCTTGATATAGGCGTTGATGACTTTTTTATTGAGCAAAACCGAGCGCTACACCAGGCGATGTTAAAAATGCGCATCCGCCATGACTATGTTGAGCGTCCGGGTATTCATGACTGGCACTATTGGAATAAAGTGATTGCCTACCAATTTTTATTTTTAACCTCACATATGGCGCCATAAAAGATGCTTCAACGTATTCTGGTGTTAATTGCTATCGGCTTTTTCGCTTTTATTGGTTGGGTTATTTATCTTGCCAATACTGGGCAAAAGTCGGTGTTTTTCGAACTCGTTGCGGCCATTCCTTACGGTGATAAGTTGGGGCATTTTTGCTTATTTGGACTACTTACGTTATTCATAAACCTTGCCTTTAAGTTTAAAACATTGAACCTTGCTGGACGGCCTATTTATTTAGCTGTGTTGATTGTGAGTACGTTTGTGATTTTAGAAGAGCTAAGCCAATTTTTTATTGAATCGAGAACATTAGACTTTGTTGATTTAATTGCAGATTTTACTGGTATCGCAATATTTAGTGCCATATCTGCATGGCTTAGCAAAAAGTTATATCCACCCAAGGTCTAAACTTTCAGTGACTTGTTAGGTTTCGTCTATACTCAGTATAGTGCTAGCCTAAAAGTTGCGTATGAACATAGATACATCGGATTATTTGTCGGATATTATTGAGCTATTACTTGATGCTGTTTGCGTAGTAGATGTAAAAGGCACCTTGCTGTTTACTAATCCAGCCTTTGAAACAATTTTCGGATACGCACCAGAAGAAGCCATCAATAGAAAAATGTTGGACTTTGTTTATCCCGAAGATAGAGCAAAAACCATTAATGCTATCAATCAGATAATGACAGATAATCTACATCCAAGGTTTGTAAACCGGTGGGTGAAAAAAGACGGTACTGTGGTCCATGTCTTGTGGTCTGTCTATTGGTCAAAAGAAAAGCAAGTTAGAGTAGCGATTGCTCATGATATAACAGAACAGAAAAATCTTGAGCAAAAACTCATATTCATGGCTGGGCACGATCCACTCACTAATCTCCCTAATCGTAGCTTTTTAATTACCCAACTAGAAGAGTCACTATCCACTGCTAATACTATTTCTGCAATTATTGCGGTATTGTTTATCGATATTGATGGCTTCAAGCAAGTCAATGATATTCACGGCCACAGTGCTGGCGACAAGCTATTAAAAACTATTGCCATGCGAATTCGCCATGTATTGGATAAAGACGACATAGTTGGCCGTTTGGGAGGGGATGAGTTTGTAATTGTTGTAAAAAGTGTAAAACGCAAAGCTGATGTAAAAAAAATTGCTGATAAACTAAGTCGTGAAATATGTAAGCCTTTAGTTTTTAATGATGATGAACTGTGTTATTCCCCAAGTATTGGTGCAGTTCTCTTTCCAGAGCATTATGGTGATGCAGAATTCTTAATACAGTGTGCAGATAAAGCTATGTACAAAGCTAAGTATGAAGGGGGTAATCGCTTGGTGTTTTATAACGAGGGAATAAAGTTATCAGGCACTAAAAATATTAAATAGTATTAATAGCTTTATTGGAAAAATGTTTTAACCTATTAATTTGTTTTCTAACGCATTACTATTGCGCGAAATGAAATATTAGTTAGCCTTTAATGATTCATTGAAGGAGTGAAACTATGTTAAAGCGTAAAATAACAACAACGGGTGCTTTGTTTAGCTCATCGCTGTTATTGGTCTCGGCAGCTCATGCCACAACACCTCAATATAAAGATCAACAAGCTTTGCATGATATTGCAAGTGCTGTTTCTAAAACACGTATAGAGCAAGATATTCAAACGCTGGTTGATTTTGGCACTCGCCATACTCTCTCTGAGACGAAATCAGATACGCGCGGTATTGGTGCTGCAAGACGTTGGATCAAGTCTGAATTTGAGGCGATTTCTAAAGCTTGCGGTAACTGCCTAGAAATCATCGAGGTAAAAGACACTATCTCCGGTGAAAAGCGTATTCCAAACCCGGTTGACGTGGTCAATATTGTGGCTATACAGCGTGGTCAAGTTGATGCAAACCGTATGGTTATGATGTCGGGTGATATTGACTCGAGAGTGTCTGATGTTATGGACTATACCTCAGATGCGCCAGGGGCTAACGATAATGCATCTGGAGTGGCTGGCGTGCTTGAATCGGCGCGAGTTTTATCAAAGTATAAATTTAACGGCTCAATTGTTTACGCAGCATTATCTGGTGAAGAGCAAGGCTTGTTTGGCGGTAAAATCTTAGCTAAATATGCACAAGAGCATGATTGGCGTGTTCATGGTGTTTTAAACAATGACATGATTGGTAATTCAACGGGCATTAATGGTGTAACAGATAACACAACTGCACGTATTTTCTCTGAAGGCACACGCGTTATTGAAACGAAAGACCAGGCTCATAAACGCCGTTTTACGGGTGGTGAGGTTGACTCAGCAAGTCGTAACCTTGCGCGCTACATAGATACAATCGCAGATCGTTACATCGAGAATCTAGATACCATGTTGGTATATCGACTCGATCGGTTTGGTCGAGGAGGGCACCATCGTCCATTTAACGATGTTGGCTTTGCAGCTGTGCGTATTATGGAGACAAACGAAAACTATAATCAACAGCATCAAGACTTACGTACTGAAAATGGTATTACTTATGGTGACACCATCGACCATGTTGATTTTGCCTATGCGGCGAAATTAACGTCACTCAATGCAGTGACAATGGCTTCAATGGCGTGGGCTCCAGCGCCGCCAACGGGTGTTAGTATTTCAGGTGCCGTAAAGCCGAGTACAACATTAGCGTGGCATAAAAGTGATGATCCAACGGTGGTCAGTTATAAAATCTATTGGCGTTATACCAGTGAGCCACAATGGCAGTTTAGCCGCGATGTTGGGAAGGTAACCGAAGCAACCCTTAAAAATGTTGTTATCGATAACTACTATTTTGGTGTTGCGGCTGTAAACAAAGACGGTATTGAATCACCGGTTGTATTTCCTGGCGATGTTGGCGCGTTCGAATGGCCAGACAAATCTGCTAAATAGCAATCGTTAAGTCATAGCGGACACCACCCAGTTCGCTATGAGCTGCTGTAATACGCCAGTTATGGGCTTCGACAATTTGTTTTACTATCGCAAGCCCAATTCCTGAACCTGACTGTTTCACTGTTTTTAAGTCAGGCACTCTATAAAGATGGTCAAAAATCTTTGCTAAACTCTCGTCGCTGACGCCAGGAGCTGAATCTTCATAGCAGATTAAAAGCTGTGTTTGGTTTTGGCTAATCGTCAAATTAATCTTACCAGGGTGATTTGTGTACTTAAGCGAATTACTGATTAAGTTTGCAAATAACTGTGAAAGCCGTGTTGCATCGCACTCAAAACTTAGTTCATCAGCAACATTTTGTGTAAATGTCACTTCAAATTTTTCAAGCTGGATCAGCATATCTGCGTGTAAGCTTTGGAAATACTCAGCCGCATTAACTGTTGTTACGTTGAGCTGAAAACTGCTTTGTTCTAAAAGTGAAATTTTATTTAAATCAGTCACTAAAGTTGCCATGTCGGTGATTTTTTGGTTAAGTTTTTCGTAAGTAAGCTCATTAAATTGGGTTAGGCCTGCTTGGAGCGTTTCAAGGTGTAAGCGCAACCCTGTTAATGGACCACTTAGTTCGTGAGCTACTTGTGATAATAACTTACTACGTTGACTGATTTGTTTATCCAGATAATTTCGGCGCTGTTCAATAAGCTGTTTTCTCTGTCTTATTCTTAATAAAGCAATGCCCATTGCAGCTAAAAGCAGGCTAAATAATAAGACGCTGTATAAAATAGCTTGACGTTGTGCGGCAATAGCTTGGCTTTTTTCATTGTCTTGAAGTTTTAAATCTTGTATTGCTAAATCGCGGTCGCGCATTGCAATGGAGTTTTGTAGCTCAGCTAAACGCTGGTTGTAGTTGTTACGGGCAAAGCCTTTTTCAAGCTCTGTAATAGCACGTTGATACGACAGGGCTTGTTTATAATCAGCTTGTTTTTCTGTCACAGTGATCAAATGTTCTAGGGCAATGATTTGTTTTTGCAGCTTATTTTTTTGTTTACTTAACTGGTAGGCTTGCTCAGCATAATGTTTAGCTTGTTCGTGCTCAGTAGAGCCAATGTACAGCTTAGCTAATGTAAGTAATACATCTATATATAAGTGATCGTCTTGCTTGAGTTCAATGAGCACTTGTTTTTCAATGCTTAATGCTTGGTCAGGTTTATCTATTTCGAGCAAATTTATCGCAATATTATGGTTTGCCCAGGCAGTATTTCGCGTACTGTTATAACTAGCGAAGACCTGCTTAGCCTCTTGTGCGTATGCAAGTGCTGCAGGGTAGTTTTTAAGTCCATATTCGCATTGGGATAGCTTAACTAAACTATGTCCGATATCAGATAGTGAACCCGTTTGCCTATCAA
Organism: Pseudoalteromonas sp. PAST1; assembly: GCF_021532515.1. NCBI lineage: Bacteria > Pseudomonadati > Pseudomonadota > Gammaproteobacteria > Alteromonadales > Pseudoalteromonadaceae > Pseudoalteromonas > Pseudoalteromonas sp. PAST1. The sequence goes on from NZ_JAKGBH010000008.1 coordinate 65,243, forward strand.
AACTAAGGGCTGTAATAAACTCGCTCTTTGCTTTTTCGTATTGTTCTAAATCTAAATAACTTTGGGCAATTGAATAACTTATACCTGCTTGTAATGAAATAGACGGCGACATTTGCTGAATAACTTCACGGCGTTTTAGCTTATATTCTAGGGCAAGGGTTAACCGGTCTAACTGTTCAAGATTACGCGAATAACCATGGTAGAGCATTTCTTTTTGCTTTAAGGATAATTCTCGATTGTTGTCGTGAATATAAACCTCAAGCAAGTTTAAGGCTGCTTGATATTCACCTGCATTATGATAAGCACTGACAAGGCTCGCAACGGCATCAATTTCGTAATCGGTGAGTTGCAAACGCTGAAACAGCGCGACATTTTGTTGAGATAAGTGAATTGCAGATTCTAGTTTATTTGCACTATATGCCAATCGAGCTTTGACTAAATACAATTCGCTATAAATAGAGGAGTCACTTTTATATTTTGGAGAAGACTCAAGTTCTTCTACTATATTTTGCGCCTGTTGAAACTGACCTAGGTGTATATGAACGTGAATTAATCTAACATTAAAGCTTAATTGCTCAGCAAAACTGGCAGATTCAATAAGGCGTTTATCTATATTTGTTAAATATTTATAGCGTTCTTGGTAATCGCTTATTGTTCTAGCTTCATCAATGTGGCCTTGTAGAGTTGACGCAATTGATGCAAATGACAAGGTACACAGTAGAATAACAAGAGCTTTAAAGTTCATTTTTAACATTTATTATTATTTTTTCTGAAGCAATTCTAGCACATCATGCTTTTGTGTTGAGTAAATTTGTTTTTTGTGATTAAAAAGAATTGCATTTTGCGATATAGATGGTTGCATCTTGCAAAAAGGATCTGCAAAAAACATTTAAAACCTTATTTTTTAATGAGTTATATTTTGGAACAATTGCTGCTTTAAATAATTACATAACCACAGGAGAGTGTAATTATGAAAAGCAAAATACCCGTCTGTCTTTTATCTGTGCTTGCCACTAGTTATGTAAGCGCAGCTCCGTTTGAAGAATGCCCAAGTAAAGCATTTCTAATACAAGGTACACCTGCACAAATGTTTGGAATTGATTTGGTCTCTGCTAAAGCGACAGTATTAGCACCGTCATTAAACTTTAGTGACGAAACAAACAATGAAAGCGTAAATGCTGTGGGTTTTAACTATAAAGACCAATATATGTATGGCTTTAGTAAGCAAAGCCCGAAGAGTGTTGTCAAAATTGGTGATGATTATCAACTAGAACGACTCGTGGTTAACGGTCTGCCTGATACTAACTTCTATGTGGGTGACATCCATGTAAATAGTGAAACTAATCAGGCGGTATATTATTTGTATCATCCCAAATTCGGATTGTACGGTATTGATTTGACAGAGCCTGCTGATGAATATCAAGCTGATTTAGTTGCGGGTTCAGCTAGCTGGGGGTTAGCTATTTATGATTTTGCTTTTCATCCTAATAGCAACCTTTTGTATGCAGTTGAATCAAATGGCGACTTATACGAAATAGATCTTAATAATCAGACACCCACATTTGTGGCGAACTTAGATATAGCTGGTGATACCGGAGCGAATGGTGCTGGGTATTTTGATGTAAAAGGACAGTTTTATTTTAGTAATAACCGAAGCGGTAAAATACACAAAGTAGACCTTAGCATCAGCCCTGTAAACGGTTACACGCCAACTGCTGCGGTGTTTACTTTAGGGCCTACATCAAATCAAAATGATGGTGCACGCTGCGCAATTGCTGAGGTAAAGGTAACGGATAATTCAATCGATTTTGGTGATGCACCTGCTCCTTATCAAACCTCACTCGAAGACAGTGGCGCAAGACATTTATTTGACCCAAATGCAGATCAAACTAATTTGGTTTACTTAGGTGCTACAGTAGATGGCGAGAATATTAATACACGTTCAGACTTACTTTTAACACCTGATGATCAATCAGATGACGGCGTTAAGTTCGTCACTGATTTGGTAGCAGGCAATACCAGTCAAATTATTGTTACCTCTGCAAATGACGAGACATATCTATACGCATGGTTTGATTGGGATCAGAATTACCAATTTGATGCGGATGAAATTACGGTGTCTAAATATCGGTTAAACCAAGGCGATAATAGCATTTTGGTTAATGTTCCAGATGATGCCGTTATGGGAACAACCTGGTCTCGCTTTCGTGTAACTGATGGTAGTGAAACCAATCCAATTACAGCAACTGGTGGTGTTATTGGTGGGGAGGTAGAAGATTACTCTGTAACAACATTGGGAAGCTTAGTTTACCCCGGAGAAAATAGCTGGGTAACACTTGCATTTGAGGATAAATGGCCATTTTCTGGAGATTATGACTTCAATGATTTAGTTATAAACTATCGAACTACAATTATAGATCAAAATGGTGTGGCTACAGGTTACAAAATAGAAGGTGAGCTAGTTGGGATAGGTGCTGATTTTCATAATGGCTTTGCAGTTAGGTTATATGAGACTGTGGAAGGTTCAAATGATAAACGCATTTTACGTAGCCAAATTAATGCTGAAAAAACTAGTTTACTGATTAATGGTCTTGAACAAACGCACGAGATCTTAGAGCAAAATACTGAAGATGCTATTTTCGTGATTATGCCTGATACTTGGGATTACATTGATAAACAGTCTAATTGTAATTATTTTAGAACCGAGACGGGTTGTGATAGCAACAATAAAGTCACGTTTTCATTGTTTATTGATTTATTACCAGGTACAGCGACCGCTGATGCACCTAAGTACACATTAGATCCTTTCATATTTGCAGCTGATGGACACTATCATGGTGAAGCCTTGGTTGGTAAAGACCCTAGAAGCTGGGAGGTTCACCTTAAGAATCAGCAGCCGACAGAAAAATTTGATATGCAACTATTTTCTTTCGCAGAGTCTGATGATGCATCTGACAGTTCGCAGGGTTTTTACTTCCAAACCGAAACAGGTCTACCTTGGGCAATTGAAGTAGGTACTTCGTGGGCTCACCCTAAAGAAGGGCTAGATATTACCCATGCATACAGCGACTTTAAAGCATTTGCAGAATCAAAAGGGCAAGAAAAGCCAATGTGGTTCAACAATGCTAAGCCTGCTAACGTGATTTCAAGAGGAGAATAATTATGAAACATTATACTTTAGTGATCATAAGCTTAATGTTAGCTGCGTGTGGTGGCGGTGGTGAAGGCGACTCTGCAACTGAAAGTGCTGGAACAAATGTAACGCAAGCACCTACAACAGATACAACACCACCTGAGACAACGCCTCCTGCTACTGGCGTGGATCCTGAGACGATGAATGATTTAACGATTGCTCCTGAGTTTAATTTAAGTAGTAAATTAGAGCTCGATGTAGATGTAGATTTGAATATTGGTGACACCAGAGCCTTTTTAAACATATGTCTTAAAGGCGACGACGATAAAGCCGATTATAACCAGTGTTTGCTTCGTGCACCATTGGTACAGAGCAAGCTGTCATCTAGTTTAATGTTAGCTAACAGTGGATTAGAGCTGGTGGCCGAGGTGTGGTTTTATGACACTCAGAGTGAGCCTTTACGTTATTATTGGAAAAATGATAGTGAGCAGCCAATGGTGTTTACGATTAGGTAAGAGTGATCGATTCTTTACGTAAATGAGTTTAATTTGTAAGAATCTTATTTTCAACAGCTTGAAGAGGAATGAGTGATGGAATACATAGAGCAAGTGTTAAAATCAGTAAAGAGTTCTAATCCAAATGAAACGGAGTTTTATCAAGCTGTTGAAGAGGTTCTGTCTTCGATTAATCAATATCTCGAGATTAATGATAAGTATCAAAAAAACTCTATTGTTGAACGATTAGTAGAGCCAGAAAGGCAAGTCATATTTAGGGTTCCTTGGCTTGATGATCTTGGAAATGTTCAGGTTAATCGTGGTTTTAGAATTGAATTTAGTTCATCGTTAGGTCCTTTTAAGGGCGGCCTACGATTTCACCCCAGCGTTAACCAAAGTGTGGTTAAATTTTTGGGCTTTGAACAAGTCTTAAAAAATGCATTGACAGGTTTACCGTTAGGTGGCGGTAAAGGTGGTGCTGATTTCAACCCCAAAGATAAAAGCGACCATGAAATTATGCGTTTTTGTCAGTCATACATGACTGAGCTTTTCCGTCATATTGGTGCTAATACAGATGTTCCCGCCGGTGATATAGGCGTTGGCGCTCGGGAAATAGGTTATTTGTTTGGGCAGTACAAGCGGATCACAAACCAATTTAGTGGCGTTTTAACAGGAAAACCTGAATCACTAAATGGTTCTTCTTTAAGAACAGAAGCAACAGGATACGGCGTTGCTTACTTTCTAAGTGCTATGTTAGATGCGAAAGGCGACTCTTTAACAGGAAAACGGTGCTTAGTGTCTGGTGCTGGTAATGTTGCACTTTATCTGATGAAAAAGCTTGATGAGTACGATGCTGTGATTCTTAGCTGTAGCGATTCGAAGGGCACGCTATATAGTAAGAATGGGCTTGACGTAAAATTAGTGATGCATCTAAAAAGTGAACGTGGTGCTGAGCTTAGAGATTATTTGAATGAACATAAAGATGCTGAGTTCACACCTGTCAATCAATACCCAAGTGACGGTCATCAAGTTTGGCGATATGAAGCAGATATTGCTTTACCATGTGCGACTCAAAATGAAATTACTAAAGATGATGCTAAAGCTCTTGTAGAAAACAGATGTTTAACTGTGTGCGAAGGTGCCAACATGCCCACTACACCTGAAGCAATGAAGATTTTCAAAGAGCACAACGTTTACTTAGGGCCAAGCAAAGCCGCAAATGCTGGAGGTGTGGCGACGAGCCAATTCGAAATGGCTCAAAATGCCAGTATGCAAAAGTGGCAATCTGAGCAAGTTGATGAAAAACTTCAGCAAGTTATGAAATCCATTTTTAATACTATTTCAGTTACTGCCAAGCAGTACTCTAATGAACACGACTTGGTGCTTGGTGCGAATATAGCAGGATTTGAACGAGTTGCAGATGCAATGTTAAAGCAAGGTGTTGTTTAGTGATTTGACAATATAATTAGACACCCACTTTTGTTCTAAGAATTTAAAATGTAATTAAAGAGACATCCATTTTTTACATAAACAATAAAGACACCCATTTTATTTATTGATATGAGTGCAGCATCGCATAATTGAGATTTATCTCTGCTAGATGAAAGTAGGGAGTTGGTACTTAATTATTGCTCTATCTGAAAAATTAGCTATTTAATTTATATCATAAGTAATTTCAGAACGTCGATATTTCTATTTATATCAATAGCTATTTATTAGTATTGTTTTGTAGTTTTAATAGATTAACAAAATAAAGCTTGGCTCTTAGCTATAGAGCTTCTCCGTTTTCGTTTCATGTGATTTGTGTAAGCTGTGATTGCTTGTTCTTTACCTGCAGTATTTTTAAATGAGCGGGTAAAGGAAGTGGTGAGTGTAAGCCAGTTGTCAGTACAAATATTTAGTCTTTCAAGTATTGGTAATGCATTTTCTGGGATGTTCCCTGGCTTATCTTCTCGTATTGAACGGCCTGTCCAATCTACAAGTTGCAGATATGTCTTGAGCTCAAATGGTAGTCCCTTAGGCATATGTTTACGTGGTTTACCTGCAAAGCGCATAAGTGATTTCGGTTGCTTATTATTTTGAGCTGCATTAATTCTAGATTTAATACTGGTGTAGTCAGATTGCTCAGGTAAATCAGCCGCTTTCGCTCTTACAGGGTTTAGGTCAACATACGCAAGACAAGCTGCAAGAGCTGCTTCATCAAGTAATGCTTGTGACTTAAAGCGACCTTCCCAAAAACGACCTTTACAGTCATCTTCTTGATTTGCTTGTTGTGCAATACTCTCATTAAGAACGCGCATAAACCAACTGATGCTACTGAGCCTCTCTCGATATAAATTTACTCTGGCATTAATCGCAGAAAGCTCTGCTTTTGTTAGCAATTCGCCATTTAAGAATTGTTGGCAAAGGAATGTACTTTTAAATAGCTTGTGCCATCTAATCAGAATCGCTTTATTATTCAAACGATTTGCTTTTGCTATATCAATATGAAGTACTAGATGAGTATGGTTACTCATAACTGCGTAAGCACAAACATCAATACAAAATATACGACCAAGTTGAAGTAGTTTCTTTTCAACCCAATCGCGCCTGTGTTCATATGAACGACCAGTTAGTGGGTCTTGCCCGCACAAAAAAGCGCGACGAACGCAGCGTGAAATGCAGTGATAATAAGGCGTGTTTGAAACGCTAATTAAGTTTCTACGTGGGGTTGCCATGCTCTTCTCCTCCATGAGTTGAACACTATAAGCTTAGCTGTAATTCCAAAAATTGAGAAATATTAAGTTGGATGTCTACATAAATTTAGTCTTTATATATGAAGCTCGGTTAACTCTTCAAATTTAAAATGGGTGTCTTAATAAATTAAAAAAGCTCAGCGGTGCTGAGCTTGCTTTAAATTAGGGTGTACTTTGCAAGTGAATGATTACGAAAATGCCTTTTCGCTTAGGAGTTCCTGCATTTGTTCGCGCATTTTAAATTTTTGAAGCTTGCCTGTTACTGTCATTGGGTATTCTTCAACAAAGCGGATGTGCTTTGGTACTTTGAAATAGGCAAGTTTATCTTTTAAAAAATCACGAATGGCATTTTCATCAAGTACCGCATCATCTTTTGGTTGGATCCAGGCGCACACTTCTTCGCCGTATTTTTCATCGCTAATACCAAATATGGCTGCATCTTGAATACCTGGATAGGTGTAGAGAACTTCTTCTATTTCTCTTGGATAAATGTTTTCTCCACCGCGAATGATCATGTCTTTTATCCGGCCAACGATAGCAACAAAGCCATCTTCGTCCATCACACCTAAGTCACCAGAATGTAACCAGCCGTCTTGATCAATTGTTGCTTTCGTTTTTTCTTCATCATTCCAATAGCAGCGCATAATTCCAGCACCACGGCTACATACTTCTCCAGGTAAGCCAACTTGTTGAACATCACCCAGCTCGTCGATAATTTTCACTTCAGTATGGGCTAATGCACGGCCTACTGTGGTAACTTGTTTTTCGAGAGGCGAGTCGGTTTCGGTTACGTTATTTATCGGGCTACATTCAGTTTGGCCATAACCAATTACAACTTCTTTCATATGCATTAATGAGTGAACTTTACGCATAACTTGCTCAGGGCAGGTTGAGCCGGCCATTACGCCTGTTCGGAGGCTAGATAAGTCATAGTTTGCAAAATCTTTAAGCTCTAACTCGGCGATAAACATTGTTGGAACACCATGTAAGCCTGTACAGCGTTCTTTTTCAACAACTTCAAGGGTTGTTTTAGGGTCGAAAGAATCACCCGGAAAAACAGCGGTAGCGCCTTTACTTATACATACTAAATTGCCAAGCACCATCCCAAAACAGTGGTATAAAGGTACCGGAATACAGAGTTTATCTTCATGTGTCAGCTTCATCGCTTGGGCCATCAAAAACCCGTTATTGAGGATGTTTTTATGGGATAAGGTCGCTCCTTTTGGGTTACCCGTAGTACCAGAAGTAAATTGAATATTGATATCTTGGTCACAATGTAAAGTGGCCGCAATGGCATCAAGCTCCAGCTTATGGGCATCTGTAGCGCGCTGCATGATATCGCTAAAGCTAAACATGCCAGCAGCAGGTTCATCACCAATACGAATAATGTTTTTTAGGTGTGGCAGGGCGTTTAAATTTAATTTACCTGCTTGTGAATCTGCAAGCTCCGGTGCGAGCTCATTCAGCATGCTTATATAATTACTGGCTTTAAATTCACTTGCTGTGATAAGTGTTGAACACTCAACACTATTGAGTGCGTATTTTAATTCGCTTGGTCGATATGCAGGGTTAATGCACACCATAATTGCACCAATCTTGGCTGTAGCAAATTGGGTTAAGCACCATTCAATATTGTTAGGAGACCAAATACCAACCCGGTCGCCAGGTTTTACGCCAAGTGATAATAATCCCATTGCTAACTGGTTAATCTGTTGCTGGTATTGCCTATAGGTTAAACGGATCTGTTGATGATGAACCACAATCGCGGGGTGATCAGGGTAATTGTCGACAATATTATCAAGGTACTGTCCAATAGTTTTTTCAATTAAAGGAATATCTGTACGGCCTTGATAATAGCTTTGAGTAAGTGGAAGCGCATTACAGTGTGTGTTCTTTGTCTGCATTGTATTCTCCGTGTCCGGTTAATTTGTTGTCATGGACTTGATGCAAAAGAATTGAAACAATCAATTAGGATGATTTCAAAACATGCGTACCTGATTAACTAAACATAGATTGTCGACAAAGAAAAGCTTTATAAGACTAATGTACAGAGTGTAATTTTAATAAAGCAGAATAAAGGATGGTTTTTGAGGTATAAAAAAACGTGCCGTAGCACGTTTTATTAAGAATAAGCAGCAATTAAGCTTTTGGCTCATCTTGCTTATAAGTTTTACGCATGATGTACACGTAAGCACTAATGAATGCGTTTTCTTGGAATTTTTTCAGGCCTGTGTCTTCAAAATCAATAGGCACTGGGTTGCGCTTAAGCTGCTCTTTGATTTCAGTTGCCGATAAAACTTGCACATCTAAGCGTTCAATTAACTGAATAGCCGTTTCCATTTTGAAACCTTTCGCACTACCAGCGAATTTACCTTTTGCTTGGCGCTCTTTGATTGCTACAGAGTCAATTTGGTAATCTTCCATTAATTTTTTGAAATCAAATTGGAATTTACGCATTACTTCTGTGTCATTACCATTGCCTAAGGTAAAACGTGTTTGTCTGACATCACGGATATCAAATACGTCATTGTCTTTGGTTAAAATGCACAGTAGTACGTCACTACCTGTAATTTCTACACCACATGTTCTCATGGTCTTTCTCTAAATAACTTAATTTGCGCAATTATAGCAATTAACGTTATGAAAAACAGGTGCTTTAAAAATGAATTTTAATTGCGATAACACCGTGGTCACTTTCACTAATATCTTCGGTTAATTTACTTGGCGAAATATGCTTATCATAACTTTCGTAGTCGAGCACTTTAACTTTCGAAGCTTGGCAATCGGGATTAAAATGCGCTGAAGCAAGAATATAATCTAATACATTCCCTTTTCCTTGGTAATAATGGCTAAAGGGTTTGTTTTTATTATCATAATATGAGCGGCTAAACTCATAGCTGTCGGTCAGACCAACAAGGAGTTCGTTCTGTTCTATACAAGGTTCACAGCGAGTGGGGTGAAAGCCTTGAGTCATAAATGATAAAGTTGGGCTGGTAAGTACATCATTAAAGTCTCCCATAACAAGCGTTGCACATTGCATTTCTCGCTGCGTTTTCAGTGCATCATAATAGACAATAGACGCTTCTAATGAGCGGGAGATTTGCGACTGCATGGTACCTACCGTTTGATGTAGTAACTGCAGGAGCGGATCTTCAAGGTTATGAATATTAAGAATGTGCGCCATTGATTGCACACGCTGTGACTTAAAATGAACAACATAAAAACAGACTTCACCAAAATCAGGTAAATCAATGATGCATTTAATCGGTGTGCGATTAAATTTGAACTCATTTTGATTGTTTAAGTACTCAAGTAATTCAGGGCATGGCGCTAGTGCATCGGCCGATTTAAACGGGTATTTACTCGCAATGGCAACTACAGGGTTGAATAACACTTGCGGATAGAGCGCATCATGGGACGGGCTATCGACCGTTTTAAAATAATCATAACCCGCTTCTTTACACTGCACTTCTAATGCGTGTTGACTAAACACTTCTTGAAATGCCACCACATCAGGGGTTGACTCTCTTAAGAAATTAGCAACAAACAATTGTTTTTGCAGCCATTGTGTATTGTTATAGCGTTCATGTAATTGGTAAAACGAGTAGGGTGGCGCGGTATAATTTAATAAGTTAAATGTAGCAAACTTGAAAGAACGCGTGTTTGGCATTTTCATCACCCTAAAAGTACTGACTCATTAAGTATGAAATGAGTTAACTAATTGTCAATTTACTCTTCTAACTACTTGTATTTGAGCACGTGAGCAGCGACAATAGCTGTTTGTATTTGCGAAGACTCAGTAAATACAAGCTTAAATAGCAATGCTTATTCGTAAAAGCGTTGCAGAGCTACATAAAATTTTTTTAAAAATATTACATGTGATGCATTGTAGGCATCACCACTGTATTAAGGATTTATAATGCCAGTTATTACCCTCCCTGACGGCAGTCAGCGTAGTTTTGAAAACCCAGTAAGTACATATGACGTAGCGAGCGATATCGGTCCAGGTCTTGCCAAGGCAACGATTGCAGGCCGTGTTAATGGTACTCGTGTTGATGCATGTGACTTAATCACTGAAGATGCGCGTTTAGAAATTATCACAGCAAAAGATGATGATGGTTTAGAGATTATCCGTCACTCATGTGCGCACCTTATTGGTCATGCAGTTAAGCAGCTTTTCCCTGAAGCAAAAATGGCAATCGGTCCGACCATCGATAACGGTTTTTATTACGATATCGACATGGAACACTCTTTAAGCCAAGATGATTTAGATGCTATCGAAAAGCGTATGCTTGAGCTTGCTAAAACAAACTACGACGTTGTTAAAAAGACCGTAAGCTGGCAAGAAGCACGCGATACTTTTGAAGCGCGTGGTGAAACATATAAAATGGAAATCCTAGACGAGAACATCGCGAAAGATGATCGTCCAGGCTTATACCATCACGAAGAATACATCGACATGTGTCGTGGCCCACACGTACCAAACATGAAATTCTGCCAACATTTCAAAATTATGAAAGTGGCAGGGGCTTATTGGCGCGGTGATTCTGAAAACAAGATGCTGCAACGTATTTACGGCACTGCATGGGCAGATAAAAAGCAACTTAAAGCGTATTTAAAACGCTTAGAAGAAGCTGAAAAACGTGATCACCGTCGTATTGGTAAAGCGCTTGATTTATGGCACTGGCAAGAAGAAGCACCAGGCATGGTGTTTTGGCACAATGATGGCTGGAGCATTTACCGTGAACTAGAAGACTTCGTTCGTGAAAAATTACGTGAGTACGATTACGAAGAAGTTAAAGGCCCATTAATGATGGACCGTGGTTTATGGGAAAAATCAGGTCACTGGGACAAATACGCAGATGCGATGTTCACAACTGAATCTGAAAAGCGTGAATACGCAATCAAACCAATGAACTGTCCGGGTCACGTACAAATCTTTAACCAAGGTTTAAAATCATACCGTGATCTTCCATTACGTATGGCTGAGTTTGGTTGTTGTCACCGTAACGAACCATCAGGTGCATTACACGGCTTAATGCGTGTACGTGGCTTTACTCAAGATGATGCGCATATCTTCTGTACTGAAGAGCAAATCATGGATGAAGTTTCTGCATGTATCAAAATGGTTTACGACACATACGAAACGTTTGGTTTTGAGAAGATCGTTGTAAAACTATCTACTCGTCCAGAAAAGCGTATCGGTGAAGACGAAATGTGGGATAAAGCTGAGCTTGCGCTAGCTGATGCATTAAAAGCAAACGACATTGAGTTTGATTACCTACCAGGTGAAGGTGCATTCTACGGTCCTAAGATTGAGTTTACACTTTATGACTGTTTAGACCGTGCATGGCAATGTGGTACTGTACAGCTAGACTTCGCATTACCAGGTCGTTTAGGTGCAACTTATGTTGCTGAAAATAACGAACGTCGTACACCTGTTATGATCCACCGCGCGATTTTAGGTTCAATTGAGCGTTTCATCGGTATTTTAACTGAAGAATACGCTGGTTTGTTCCCAACGTGGCTTGCTCCTAAGCAAGTTGTGATCATGAACATCACGGACAAACAAGCAGATTATGTGCAAGAAATTGTACAAAAATTAAATAAACTTGGAATTAGAGCCGCTGCTGACTTGAGAAATGAGAAGATTGGCTTTAAAATCCGTGAACATACGTTAAAACGTATTCCATATTTACTTGTTGTTGGCGATAAAGAAGTTGAACAACAAGAAGTGGCAGTACGCACTCGCACAGGTGAAGACCTAGGCAAATTTAGTGTTGATGATTTCATTGCAAAAGTAAGCGAAGAAATTAAAAATCGACAATAAATCATGAGCGTGTAGGGCAAAACAAACAGCCAACTACACGCTTTTTATTTTATATTCTTGGAGGATCGTACCATTAGAGGCGGCAAGAAAGGGCAACAAACAGCTCAAAAAAATCGTATCAACGAAGATATTACAGCTAAAGAAGTTCGTTTAATTGGCATCGACGGCGAGCAAGCTGGCATCGTGTCATTAAAAGAGGCGCAAGCTATCGCTGATGATGCGGGTGTAGATCTTGTAGAAATCAGTCCTAATGCTGAGCCACCTGTTTGTAAGGTTATGGACTACGGTAAGTTCATCTTTGAAAAAAGCAAAGAACTAAAAGAACAAAAGAAAAAGCAAAAGCAAATCCAGGTTAAAGAAATCAAATTCCGTCCAGGTACGGATGAAGGTGACTACCAGGTTAAGCTACGCAACTTACGCAAGTTCTTAGAAGCGGGTGATAAAGCTAAAATCACTATCCGTTTCCGTGGTCGTGAAATGGCTCACCAAGAAATTGGTATCGAATTATTAAACCGTGTTAAAGCCGATTTAGAAGATGTTTCACAAGTTGAATCATTCCCAAATCGTGTTGAAGGTCGCCAGATGGTTATGATGATGGCACCTATTGCTAAAAAGCAATAAACAGGGTATATTACGCACCGATTTTATTTCAGGTCTGCAAGTAACAGTTTACTGTTCACCTGAAATAACCGGTTATAAGTAAGGTTGCACTGCTTTTGTAGTGAGCCTTCACCGGATTATGGCAGTAAGTTAGGCCTTAAAAGTAGAGCTATTTTTATATCTCTCGCCTGCTTGCTAATTTTTAAGCAATACATTTGGAGTTATTGCAATGGCTTACAAGCTAAAAACTCACAGAGGCGCGGCTAAGCGTTTCAAGAAAACTGCTTCTGGCGGTTTCAAGCGTAAACAAGCGCATCTTCGTCACATTCTGACTAAGAAAACTTCTAAGCGTAAATTACACTTACGTCCTAAGATGATGGTTCATAAGAATGACCATGGTCTAGTTTCACGTATGTTACCATTCGCTTAATAGGAGTCTTCAGAAATGGCAAGAGTTAAACGCGGTGTTATCGCACGTGCACGTCACAAAAAAGTTTTAAAGCAAGCTAAAGGTTACTACGGAGCACGTTCACGTGTTTACCGCGTAGCTTTCCAGGCAGTTACTAAAGCGGGTCAATACGCTTACCGTGACCGTCGTGCTAAGAAACGTACTTTCCGTCAACTTTGGATTGCACGTATCAATGCAGCAGCTCGTCAAAACGGTCTTTCATACAGCCGTTTTATCAATGGTCTTAAAAAGACTTCTGTAGAAATCGATCGTAAGATCCTTGCAGATATCGCTGTTTATGACCAAGTTGCATTCGCAGCGCTTGTTGCAAAAGCAAAAGAAGGCCTAGCGGCTTAATTTCGCTTTTCATAAAGTTTAAAAAGGAGCCTAGTGCTCCTTTTTTTGATCTTAATTAATATTCATAACTAACAACGATTTTGCATAGCGTATGTCGTTTGCTCCATTTTTTTGTTGAATCACCGCAGTTTACGCAATCCATTCAGATTAGTTGTTATAATTTCCCCAATATAGAATAAGTACCGCACTTGAGAGTGATATGTTTGCGAGTTTAGTGTTTTTATCTGCTGCAGTAACTTTAGACAGCCACTTACCCCCATTATTGCCATGGCAAGGCGATAGTGTGTCTTTAATGCAAGAAAAAGGACCTTTAACCACAGATTTTGAATTAAGCGAAGGCACTTTATCGCCAAATTATGCCGACACGATGGCGTTCGTAGATCGCCTAGTTGCAGCAAACCCAACACAATTCAAAGTAACGACAATTGCAACGAGCAGTGCGGGTCGTGCGGTTAAGATGTTAGTGGCGAATGAGCAAGGTTTGTTTGATGCCAAACAACTTGTTGCTGATACAAAGCCAACTATCTTTATTCAGGCTGGCATTCACAGCGGTGAAATTGATGGAAAAGACGCCATGTTTATGTTGCTACGCGATATTGCAACAGGTAAACGCCGCGATATTTTGAGCAAAGTAAATATTCTGTTTATTCCTATTTTAAACGTTGATGGTCACGAGCGCAGTAGCCAATAAACCGTATTAATCAGCGTGGCCCAGTAGAAATGGGCTTTAGAACGAATGGTCTAAATTTAAATTTAAATCGTGATTACACTAAGCTTGATACACCCGAAGTACGAGGTGTGATGCAGGTTATTAATCAATTTAAGCCAGATTTATACGTGGATGTCCATGTAACCGATGGCGCTGATTATCAGTATGACGTGACCTACGGCTATAATCCGGTTTTTTCGAGTGAATCACCGAGTGTGTCACAAGCGCTGGATAATCTATTTAAACCTGTTATTGATGCCAAACTCGAAAAAGCAGGGCATATTCCTGGTCCACTTGTGTTTGTAATGGACAAGCGGGAATTTAAAAAAGGGTTAGCGGGTTGGGTGGCAACACCACGTTTTTCAAATGGCTGGGGTGATTTACGTTCATTACCGACCATCTTAGTTGAGAACCACTCTTTAAAACCTTATAAGCAGCGCGTATTAGGTACTTATGTATTTATTGATGGTGCCATTGACGCTTTAGCTGCAAACGATAAAGCCCTTAATGAAGCGGTTCAAAAAGAGCTCGATTTCAAACCTACGCAATTAGTAGTGGAACGCGGTTATGCAAAAGAGCCAGATACCATCGAATTTAAAGGGATCGCCTATTCAAGAACTGAAAGCGCATTGTCTGGGCAACCTGAAGTTAAATATTTAGGTCAAGCTAAAAACTATGACGCATTACCGGTTTTTTGGCAAAAAGAAGTTAAAAAGACCGTTAACGTACCTGCTGCGTTTTATATTCCGCCGGCGTACAGCCAATTGGTAAGTAAGCTTAAATTACACGGCGTAGAGGTAACGACAGTGAATGGTTCTGTTTCTGAGCCATTAACGCAAGCAAGCGTTGCTGATTATTCATTTGCAAAAGCACCTTTTGAAGGACGTTTTCGTGTAGAGGCGACATTTGATTACAACAACGTAAAAAATGTCGATATGACCGGCTGGTACAAAGTCTCAACTGAGCAGCCATACTCAGAACTGGCTACACACTTACTACACCCAGAAGCGCCAGATTCATTCTTTGCTTGGGGCGAGTTTAATACTATTTTTCAGCGCACTGAATACGTTGAGAATTACGCTTTAATGCCGTACGCACGTCAAATGCTAAAAGAAAAACCTGCATTGGCTTTAGAGTTCGATAAAAAAATTCGTGAAGATAAAAACTTTGCAAAAGATGCTGATGCTCGCTTGCATTGGCTTTATGAGCGTACACCGTTTTATGATCAAGGCTATTTAAAATACCCAATTTTAATGGCGTTTGAGCAGTTACAAAAAGGACAATAACATGAAAGTGATTGCTGTTCCTGTTACTGGCTTTGCGCAAAATTGCCGAATTATTATTTGTGAGCAAACGAATAAAGCGGCCTTGGTTGACCCAGGTGGCGATGCAGACAAACTTCAAGCAGAACTTGCTGCTTTAAATTGCCAATTAGAGGCAATTTATTTAACACATGGCCACTTAGACCACGTGGGCGCTGCAAAGCAACTCGCAGAGCATTTTAGCGTTGATATCATTGGCCCACATTTAGATGATAAATTTTGGTTTGATGCCTTGCCAATGCAAGCGCAAATGTTTGGTTTTGCACCAATTACACCATTTTATCCAACGAAGTGGTTAAATCATGGCGATACAATCACAGTGGGTGAACTTGAATTATCTGTACGCCATTGCCCAGGGCATACGCCTGGTCATGTTGTTTTTTACCACCAAGCTTCAGAACAGGTGATAGTGGGTGACGTGATTTTTCAAGGCTCTGTTGGTCGTACTGACTTTCCAAAAGGGGATAGTGCGCAATTACTCGAATCAATTAAGTCTGAGATTTTATCATTCTCTGATGAAGTTGCTATTTTGCCTGGCCACGGTCCGAATACCACCGTAGGGCATGAGCGAAAAACAAATCCATTTATTAGCGGACGTTTTGGTTAATGCCAACGCGTAACATCAGTTAAGTAGTTTGTAAGTGGAACGGTATAAAATTGCAATTTTTTTGCATAAATAGTAGAAAATAGGCAGACTGATTTTTAAATCAGTTATATAATTTAACCAGTATTTTTACAGAAAAAGAAATAAAATGTCTCTGAACCAAGTAGATCGCCAAATTTTGGCATTATTACAGCAGGATGCTAGCTTATCTACGGCAGAAATTGCCGATAAAGTTGGTTTATCTCAATCTCCATGTTGGCGTCGTATTGCTAAGCTTGAGCAAGATGGCTATATCAAAGGTAAAGTTGCTTTGCTTGACGAGAAAAAGCTTGGCTTTGATATGTTGGTTTATGCCCATGTTCGTCTATCTAACCACGGTAGAACGAACCTAGCTGAGTTTGAACGTTTAATTATGAGCTATGATGAAGTAACCGAGTGTTACAGTATGGCGGGTACCATGGACTTCATGCTTCGTATTATTTCAAAAGGTATTGAAGGTTATGAGCAGTTTGTTCGTGATAATCTACTAAACCTTGAGTTTGTTCAAGAAGTTCACTCAAACGTGACCATGACATGTGTTAAGCGTAGTACGTCTTTACCTCTTTAATCTTTTTCTACTACGTTTTATTTTTCGAAAACGGTTAGTGCTTTTAGGTACTAGCCGTTTTGTTGTTAATAATTGTTAACTTTTGCGGATTTTGCTAGAATTCTGCGCCTTGCCGAAATGCATTCACTATAAAGAGGATCTTAATGTTTAACTTACTCAGCAAAGCGCCAAGCTCTGCTAAAAACGATATTCTATCAGGCCTGACCGTTGCGTTGGCATTGGTACCAGAAGCGGTTGCGTTTGCTTTTGTTGCTAATGTTGAGCCTTTGGTTGGTTTATATGCCGCATTTATTGTTGGCTTAATTACGGCTATTTTTGGTGGTCGTCCAGGTATGATTTCTGGTGCTACCGGCGCACTAGCCGTTGTAATGGTAAGTTTAGTTTTAGATCATGGTGTAGAGTATCTATTTGCAACCGTCTTATTGATGGGGATACTGCAAGTACTCGCAGGTATCTTCAAGCTTGGCAAGTTTATTCGCATGGTTCCGCACCCTGTAATGCTTGGCTTTGTAAATGGTCTTGCGATTGTTATTTTCTTGGCGCAACTGGGTCAATTTAAAGTACCAGACGGTATGGGTGGCCAACAGTGGATGGAAGGGCAAGCACTTTATATTATGCTTGGCTTAGTAGCGTTAACTATGGCTATTATTCATTTCTTACCTAAGTTAACTACAGCTGTACCTTCATCGTTAGCTGCCATTGTAACGGTAACAGCGATTGTGATTGGCTTTGATTTAGAAGCGCGCACTGTACTAGATTTCTTAAAAGGAATGACAGGTAATGAGCAGGCAACGATCGCCGGTGGCTTGCCGGAGTTTCATATTCCTATGGTGCCATTTAATCTTGAAACATTAAAAATTATCTTCCCTTACGCTTTAGTTTTAGCGGCGATTGGTTTAATTGAATCGTTATTAACACTGACCTTAATTGACGAAATTACTGAAACCCGTGGTCACAGTAACAAAGAGTGTATTGGTCAAGGCGCTGCAAACATTACCTGTGGTTTCTTCGGTGCAATGGGTGGTTGTGCGATGATTGGTCAATCTATGATCAATATTAACTCGGGCGGTCGTTCACGTTTATCTGGTATTAGTGCCGCAATAATACTGCTAGCATTCATCATTTTTGCAGCCAGCCTCATTGAAATGATCCCACTAGCTGCCTTAGTTGGTGTTATGTTCATGGTTGTTCTTGGTACCTTCGAGTGGGCAAGCTTCAAAATGATGAAACGTGTACCTAAGTCTGATGCTTTTGTTATCGTGCTTGTTTCTGGCGTAACCGTAGTAACAGATCTTGCGATCGCGGTATGTGTGGGTGTGATTGTTTCTGCTTTAGTTTTTGCTTGGCAGCATGCGAAACACATTTACACAAGCAATTACATCGATGAGCAAGGCTCTAAAGTGTACGAGCTTCATGGTCCTTTATTCTTTGGTTCGGTTAAGAACTTTGCCGAGTTATTTGATGTTAAAAATGACCCAGAAGACGTGATCATTGAATTCAAACATAGCCGTGTTGCTGATCACAGTGCGATTGAAGCGATTGACAGTCTTGCAGAAAAATACGCAAAAGTCGGTAAGAAACTGCATTTGCGTCATTTAAGCCCTGATTGTATTCAACTATTACACAATGCGCGTGATTTAGTTGAAGTGAATGTGATTGAAGATCCAAATTATAAAGTGGCTTCAGATAAACTAGCTTAAAAATAAAGCAGATAAAAAGCGAAGGCTGTTGTGGCCTTCGCTTTTTTAATGTCTGAAGAATGCGGTAAGGCTATAAAAAATTAAGATAGGCGGCAGTGCTTTGTTCTCGTGACTATCGGTATAATAAAAATAATTATGAAAGGTAATCTGATATTTTGAATTGGCAATCATTAGTTGATAATCGACAACGCTTTTTCTGGGTTTTGCAAATTGCAGGCTGGATAGGGTATGCGTTAGTTAATTATATCGGCTCAAAAGTCTTTGAAATGCGTGATATTTACGTATTTGTTATTGTATTAAACGCTTATGCAGGCTGTTTAATGACAGTACCTTTACGTTATATGTATCGTAAAGTGTGGAATGCCTCACCTTGGGTATTAATGCTTGTCGTTTTTGGTGCTTCCTATGTAACTGGCACATTATGGGCCGTTGTACAAAAATTCAATTTATGGGAAATCTACCGTCACGGTTACCGTCCAAATGAATGGTTTTATTACTTTCAACAAGGTTTAGATTCGGTTTATATCATCCTTTGTTGGAGTGGTTTGTATTTTGGTATTAAGTATTACCAGCTATTGCAAAGTGAGCGTCAAAAGGCTCTAAAAGCAACCACTATGGCGCACGAAGCTCAGCTGAAAATGCTGCGCTATCAACTTAATCCGCACTTTTTATTTAATACCCTAAATGCAATCTCAACCTTAATTTTGGTAAAAGAGAACAAAGATGCAAATTTAATGGTGTCAAAATTGAGTGACTTCTTACGATACACACTCAATACTGACCCAATAAAAAAGGTGCCGTTAGAGCAAGAAATTCATGCCCTCATGCTGTACTTAGAAATTGAAAAAGTACGCTTTGATGAACGTTTACAAGTCAATGTAGACGTAAGCGAGCAGGCAAAAGAAGCCTTGGTACCAAGCTTGATCCTCCAACCTATTATCGAAAACTCGATAAAGTATGCGATAGCGCAATTAAATGAAGGTGGTGTGATTGATATTAAAGCACAAGTTTTTGCAAATGAACTATTATTGGAAGTAGGCGATAATGGTCCTGGCACTGAGCTTAAAAATGGCCAACTGGTTAATTCTCAAGGCGTTGGCATAGCTAATACACAGGACCGCTTAAAAACACTTTATGAGAACAACTACTCGTTTGTTCTCTCTGACAATACGCCAAGTGGATTAAAAGTTAATCTGCGCGTTCCGTTTGAAAAGGCTGTTAAGAAATGAGCAAAATTAGAACTTTGATCGTTGACGATGAACCGCTAGCAAGAAAGGGCTTAGCTGTTCGACTTTCTGAATTTGACGATTTAGAAGTCATTCGTTTATGTAGCAATGGTCAAGAAGCAATTGATGAATGCTTATCGGGCAATATTCAATTGGTTTTCTTAGATATTCAAATGCCAAATATGAACGGTTTTGAAGTTGCAAGAGCACTCAGCGAGAGCGTTAATCCATTACCCGCTATTGTGTTTGTAACGGCTTTTGACCAGTTTGCAGTTAAAGCATTCGAGATTCATGCGTTGGATTATATTCTTAAACCAGTCGATGACAACAGACTAAAACAGGCGGTAGAAAAAGTGCATACCTATTTAAAAACGCAACAAGATAACGCCCATAAGAAAAAACTAGCGAGCTTTGTTGCAGGTATTACAGGCAATAATTGCGAAGAAATTTTAAAGAAGTTAGCAACGGGCGATAGCCTTGCTGACCGTCGTTATCCAGAATCATTAGCTGTAAAAGAGCAGGGCGAGATTGTTCGTGTGCCTGTTATTACAATTCAATGGGTTGATGCGGCTGGTGATTATATGTGCCTTCATTGCCAAGATGGGCAAACGCATATCCTTCGTAAAACAATGAAAGAGCTTGAACAAGAGCTTGATCCACAACTATTTGTGCGAGTTCATCGCAGTGCCATTGTGAATACTAAGCAAATTAGCAAACTTGTAACTCAAGTAAGTGGTGAGTATCTTTTAGTGCTAGATAACGGCCAAGAACTAAAAGTAAGCCGAAGCTATCGCGATAAAGTGAAAGCAGCTCTGGCGAGCTAATAGTTGTTCTAAGCTAAACAACTTAAAACAAAAAAGGCGCAATAAATTGCGCCTTTTTAATGAAAATTTGTAATAGTTTAAACTGTTACAATCTTCATAGTGTTAGTTGCACCAATCGTTTCCATTGCATCACCGTGAGTTAAAATCACAGTATCACCTGCTACTAGTGAGCCTTGCTCAACAAGAGTGTTTAATGCATCACGTACCATGCTTTCGTCTTCACACTTCGTTGAATCAAAGAATACAGGATAAACACCACGGTAAAGTGCTGTTTGGCCCAGCGTACTTGGATGACGTGATAATGAATAAATTGGTAAACCAGAGCTGATGCGTGACATCAATTTAGCTGTACTACCTGATTCAGTCAGAGTCACAATAGCTTTAACAGAATCTAAGTGGTTAGCTGCATACATCGCAGATAATGCAATTGATTCAGCATTTGATGAAAAACGGCTGTCTAAACGGTGTTTAGAAACGTGAGTTTCTTTTTGTGATTCAGCACCTAAACAAACGCGAGCCATAGTAGCTACTGTTTCTTCAGGGTAGTCACCAGCGGCTGTTTCAGCAGATAACATAACTGCATCAGTACCATCTAATACGGCGTTTGCTACGTCCATAACCTCTGCACGTGTTGGCATTGGGTTATCGATCATAGATTCCATCATTTGTGTTGCAGTAACAACAGTACGGTTAAGTGAACGAGCACGGCTAATGATAAGCTTTTGTTTACCAACAAGCGCTGCATCACCAATTTCAACACCTAAGTCACCACGCGCAACCATCACTGCGTCAGAAGCAAGTACGATATCATCAATTGCTTCAACAGTTTCAACGGCTTCTGCACGTTCGATTTTTGCTAATAGTTGTGCGTTTGAGCCAGCAGCTTCTGCTAAAGAGCGAACATAACGCATGTCATCACCACTGCGTGGGAACGAAACGGCAATATAATCAACACCGATTTCAGTCGCTGTGATTAAATCTTCTTTATCTTTATCAGTGAAAGCAGGGGCTGTTAAACCACCGCCTAAACGGTTGATACCTTTGTTATTTGAAAGTACGCCACCAACAGTAACAGTTGTGTGCACTAGGTCACCGTCAACGCTATCTACCGTTAATTGGATTAAACCGTCGTTTAATAACAGTAAGTCGCCTGTTTTAACGTCGTTAGGTAGCTCTTTATAGTCGATACCTACTGCATTAACGTCGCCTTGGCCTTTTTCCATTTTTGCATCAAGGGTAAATTTTGCGCCAACTTCTAGGTTTACTTTACCGTCCTTGAAGGTTGATACACGAATTTTAGGGCCTTGTAAGTCTGCAAGGATAGCAACGTGTTTGCCTAAACGCTTAGCAATGCTGCGTACCGCTTCTGCGCGGTCTTTGTGATCTTGTGCTACGCCATGTGAGAAGTTCAAACGAACCACATTTGCACCTGCACGAATAATTTTTTCTAGGTTGTTATCGCGATCGGTTGCCGGTCCAAGGGTCGCAACAATTTTTGTGCGTCTTAGCATCAAATTCTCCTGTGCGCTCAAATATATTAAGCGAATTGATGGTTATCTATTAAAATGTCGTGCTATAAACCTTTAATATAGGCTTATACATAAGCACAATGTAGAACTCATAAGTAAAAAATGATTGTTTTTACTTATGAGAATCTGGCTCTTTGTATTAATTATAGAGTATACAAAGGGTGAATGACGTTATTATGACACCGGTGTCAGGTAGCGTCAATACACATACCTTTTTAAAGGGTATTATAAAAATCTGGTCCGATGCCTTGGTTATTTTGATATACTGAGGACAACGTCGCTTCATGATTTCGATGATTTATCTCAAGTTGGCTGTCAAGCTCGCATTTTTGGGCTGCTTGGGTATAATGCGCGCGTAATTATTTTGATTAACTAACCAATAGTTGTTACCGAGGAGGACACTAAATGCAAGTTGCATTAGTAGGGTTAGGCGTTATGGGTAAAAATCTTGCCCTCAACCTGATTGAAAAAGGGCTGACATTAGTAGCTTATGATAAAAACCCAGATGCGGGTGCCGAGTTACTAAGCTGTGCGAAAGCACTAGGTTTGGCAGACCGTTTACATATTGTGTCTGATTTAAATGATATGGTTAGACGCTTAGAGCCGCCTCGTTCGATTCTTCTTTTAGTTCCTGCTGGTGAATTGGTTGATAAAGTATGTACAGAGCTTGCAGAAGCAGGTGTTGACTGTGATGACATTATCGTAGATTGCGGCAACAGTAACTACAAAGATGGCATTAGCCGTAAACTTAAATATCAAAACAAATTTGAATTTGCCACTATGGGGATTTCTGGCGGTGCAGAAGGCGCACGTCACGGTCCTGCAATGATGGCAAGTGGTTCAGAAGGCGGCTGGGAGCGTGTTGAGCCGTGGTTTGAAAAAGTAGCGGCAAGCTACAAAGGTGAGTCGTGTTTTGCTCGTGTGGGCCAATCTGCAAGTGGTCACTTTGTGAAAATGGTTCATAACGGTATCGAATATGCGTTAATGCAATTAATTGCAGAAATGTATCAATTATTACGTTTAGGTACTAATCGTTCACCAAAAGAAGTGGCTGACATTTTCAATGAATGGTCTGAAGGCACTTTAAATAGCTACTTACTGTCAATTTCAAGCCATATCTTAAGCCTTGAAACGACAGAAGGCGAGCCGCTCGTTGATTTAATTGACAATAAAGTTGGCGCGAAAGGCACGGGTTTATGGACTGCACAAAATGCTCTAGAGCTTGGTATTGCAGTGCCATCACTCGTTGCGGCTGTTCAAGCACGTCACTTAACAAATACGTGTGATACGCATGCTGCTAAAGAAATGACTTACGCTGCTAAAGCAACTGATACCGTTGATTTAGACTTAGCAGAGCTAAAAGATGCATTCACATTGGCAAGTTTACTTGCTTATCGTCAAGGTTTAGCACTTATCAAAGGTGCGTCTCGTGCGCATCAGTGGAAAGTTGATCTTTCTAAAACGCTACAAACGTGGCGCGCTGGCTGTATCATTCGTGCTGATTACTTAGACAATGTCGCTGAAGGTGTAGAATTTATTGATTCTATGCAGCGTGAATCAGCAGCATTACGTAAAGTAACGGGTGCAGCAGTTGCATCTGGTTTAGCTTTCCCTGTGTTAACAGCAACGCAAACTTACATTGCGACGTTAACAACACCAAGTAATGGCCACCTTGTGCAAGCACAACGTGACTACTTCGGTGAGCATGGTATTAAAACTCACAGTGGTGAGATTTGCCATTTAACAGACTTAGTTGAGATTGACGAAAAAGTTCGTTAATTATCAAAAAGAATAAAAAAGGCACCAATTGGTGCCTCTTTTGTATTTGCTGCATTAACGACTTAGCTCACCGCGCAGGTTGTCTTGCATCAAGTGACGAATTGTTTCTACTTCCAGCTTTTGACTAAATAAGTAGTGTAACTTGGTCAAACAGGCTTCTAATGTCATATCGTAGCCACTGATCACACCACAATTTAATAAGGCATTACCGGTTGCATAACCGCCCATATTAACTTGGCCTTTTAAGCACTGTGTTAGATTAACAATCACCATACCGCGTTTACTTGCATCATTAAGTATGTCTAAGAACGCCGGATCTTGCGGGGCATTACCCACGCCAAAACTTAATAACACAAGAGCTTTGATGTCGTCATTAACTAAACTTTTAACCACTTTTGGGCTGATCCCAGGATAAAGATAAAGCACACCAATTGGCTGTGGCGTGATATTTGACACCTGTAGTTCGTTATCAACATAAGGGCTAAGTTGCCCTTTGATCAGTTGAATATTAATTCCTGATAGTGCTAATGGTTCAAGGTTCGGTGATGCAAAGGCATCAAAGCCATCAGCATGGGCTTTTGTTGCACGGTTACCACGGAACAACTGGTTATTAAAAAACAGGCTTACTTCGGCAATTGGGTAATTAGCGGCTAAATACATGGCATTAAGTAAGTTTACTTGGCCATCAGAACGAAGTTGCGACAATGGAATTTGTGAGCCAGTCACAATTACAGGTTTTGTTAGGTTTTCGAACATGAAAGACAAAGCAGAAGCTGTGTAGGCCATAGTATCGGTACCATGCAAAACCACAAAGCCATCATAGTCTTGGTATTTACTCTTAATATCGTCAGCAATTAATTGCCAGTGGGCAGGGGACATATCTGAAGAATCAATAAGTGGGCAATATTCGTGAATATCAAACAAAGGCATTTCATCACGATTAAACTCTGCATTATTGACCACTGTTTCGGTTAAAAAACCTTCTGCCGGAACATAGCCACGGCTCGATTTTTTCATACCGATAGTACCACCCGTATAGGCGATATATATACGTTTACGTTTCATAAAAAAAGCCCAGTTAAATAACTGGGCTTAGTATACCTAAAATCGCTTAGCTAAGTAACTTATTGAATTACATTACACACTAAACAACGAGCGTAAACGCCTTGTGGATCGTTGTAATCTTTTAGATTATCGATCTCACTACTTAACTGATTAATAAGGCTTTGTAAGTTAGCTTGTGTTGCGAGTACTGAGTGTGATGAATCAGACTTAGCAAAGAAGCTCTTAACAGCCGCGGTGCCAAAGATATCTTGCAGCATTTGCTCTTGTGGTGTTAATGACTGTTTGATGGTCTTAACATCATAATGATTAAGCTTAGCAAGCTCAGCTGCCGCCTTAATTGCATCTTGCTTATCGCCAAGTTTATCAACTAAACCTAGTTCTTTCGCTTGAGTTGCAATCCATACACGGCCTTGGGCAATTTTATCAACTTGCTCAGGCGTCATGTTACGTGCTTCAGCCACTACATTTAAAAAGCGTTTATATGCATTTTCAACGCTCATTTGTATGATGTCTGACATTTTATCGTCAAGTGGGCGTGCAATAGAGAAGCCAGCAAGGTCAGTTGTTGCAACACCATCTGAGTAAATACCTAATTCAGCCATGGTATTTTCAAACGTCATGAAAGTACCAAATACACCAATTGAACCTGTAATTGTGCTAGGGGCTGCCCAAATTTCATTGGCTGCAGATGCAATCCAGTAACCACCTGATGCAGCCACTGAGCTCATTGATGCGATAACCGGTTTACCCGCTGCCTTAAGTGCTAATACTTCAGCGCGGATAACTTCAGAAGCAAACATACTACCGCCACCTGAATCGATGCGTAGTACAACGGCTTTCACTTTGTCATCAAGACGCGCTTTACGAAGTAGGGCTGCAGTAGAGTCACCACCAATTTCACCTGCTTTACGCTCGCCATCGACAATGGTGCCTTTAGCTACAACGACAGCTACTTTTTCAGTAATTGGGTTATCGAACTCAACAGGCGGTTTTACCAGCGATAAATACTCACGGAAGCTTACTTGCTTAAAGGTTTTACCTGTTTCTTCTGCACCGACTAACTCAATAAGTTGTTGGCGAATTTGTTGTGATGTTTTTAAAGAATCAACCCACTGATTATTTAGCGCGTATTGGCCCGAGTTACCATCCACTGCTTGCATTTTTGCAAGATAAACATCCATGTCTTCATCGAAATTACTTTCATCGAATGGACGGCTTGCTGCAACGTCAGTTTTGTACTCGTTCCAAAGTGCAGTTAACCAAACACTATTCGCTTCTTTTGCCGCATCTGACATGTCATTACGAATAAATGGTTCAACCGCTGATTTATAAGTACCCACACGGAAAATATGTTGAGTCACTTTTAACTTTTCAAGCGCATCTTTGAAGTACAGTGGGAACATACCGTAGCCTTCAATGCTCACACCACCATATGGGTGCATAGACACTTCATTGGCATGGGCAGCAATATAATATTGTGCTTGGGTATAGTAGTAGCCCGTTGCAATAACTTGCTTGCCTGCATCTTTAAACGCATCAATTGCTTTCGTTATTTGTTTTAGCTTATTAATGTGCGCGCTTGGCATTTTTTGTAGGTCAAGAAGCATAACAGTGATGCGATCATCTTTAGTTGCTTCGTTGATCACTTCAATGACGTCATCAAGAAGAATTTCTGATGGTGCTTCTTTACCCATAGTTGCATCGTTGATGGCTGCTTCTACAGGATCAACATAGGTTTTTTCTTCAACAATAGGGCCATTTAAGTTTAGGCGTAGCACGGTTCCGTTTGCTACTTTTACTTGATCTTCTTCGCCAGTGATAGCAACAAAGAAGAGTATTACTAGTAATAGAAATAATATGTTTAGGACCAAACGGCGGGAAAAATTAATCCCGGTCCAAATGCCTTTAAATATCTTTGCTAGCAAAATAAATCCTTAATTCAGTACAGCTTAGTAGTGAACTCATCTTAGCTTAGAATAACTTTAAAATTAACTGTTAAATAGTAACAGAGTGTTTAAAACGATAATTTGCTACCGATTAATTAGCAGCGAAAAGTTGATTATTCTAAGTTATTGCCGCAGAATCTATTTCAAATAGAGGTTCGACCAGTTAACGGGGCACACAATGTTAGAACAAAAATTACAATTACCGCATACCGAACTTCGTAATCGTTTGGTTATGGGATCAATGCATACTGGCTTAGAAGAAGGCTGGCATAACCGCAAACGCTTACGTGCATTCTACGAGGCACGTGCCAAAGGCGGCACGGGTTTAATCATTACAGGTGGCTACAGCCCAAATATTCGTGGCAAGCTATCTCCGTTCGCATCAACATTTAATTCATTTTATGATGTGATCAAACACAAAGCATATACTGATGCGGTGCATCAACATGGCGGAAAAATTTGCTTACAATTATTGCATGCAGGTCGCTATGCGTATCATCCATTCAATCAAGCGCCAAGTTCAATTCAAGCTCCTATTAATCCATATAAACCTAAAGAAATGTCGTTAGGTTCAATTAAAAAAACCATCAAAGACTTTGCTAACTCAGCAAAAATGGCTGAAAAAGCAGGTTATGACGGTGTTGAAATCATGGGTTCTGAAGGTTATTTGATTAATGAATTCATGGCTAACCACACCAATAAAAGAACAGACAACTATGGCGGTAGTTTAGAAAACCGTATGCGCTTGGCTGTTGATATTGTTAAAGCTGTTCGCGCTAAAGTCAGTCAAAAGTTCATTATTGTATTTCGTTTGTCTGTAATGGATTTAATTCCTAATGGATCAACGCCTGATGAAGTAAAGCAACAAGCCCTGGCACTTGAACAAGCTGGCGTTGATATCTTTAACACCGGTATTGGTTGGCACGAGGCTCGTGTACCTACGATTGCCAGTATGGTCCCAGCAGGTGCATTTAAAGAAGCATCAAAACGCTTAAAAGATACAGTATCAGTGCCAGTTATCGCGGTTAACCGTATTAACACGCCGGAAATTGCCAATGGAATTTTAGAAGCAGGCGAGTCTGATTTAATTTCGATGGCCCGCCCTTTATTAGCAGATCCAGAGTTTTTCAATAAATACGTTAATAATAAGTCTGAACAAATCAATATTTGTATTGGTTGTAATCAGGGTTGCTTAGACCATGTGTTTAAAAATAAACGTGCCACCTGTTTGGTTAACCCACAAGCGGCTTTTGAGTTAGATTACAGCCTTGAGAAAGCACCATCTTCTCGATTAGTTCTGGTTGTGGGTGCTGGCCCTGCTGGCCTTGCTGCAAGTTGTTACTTAGCAGCGAAAGGTCACAAAGTGACTTTAATTGAACGTAAAGAACAAATGGGTGGCCAATTTAATTTAGCCATGCAAGTGCCGGGTAAAGAAGACTTTAACCATACCCTTAACTACTTTACTAATGAATTAAAGCGCTTACATGTCGATTTACAGCTTGGTACTGAATTTACTGACAATATGCTCAATCAATACGATGATGTGGTTTTTGCAACAGGCGTACGTCCGCGCGAAGCCAAAATCGAATGCAGTGATGGCAAACGTGTATTTGCTTACGATGAGGTCATTCGTGGTGAAGTAGAACTCGGTGAGAAAATTGCGATTCTAGGTGCCGGTGGTATCGGTTTTGATATGGTTGCCTTTTTAAGTGAACACAAAGGCCAAACAATTGAGCAATTCAAAACTCAATGGGGTATTGAATGCGAAGCTAAGCCTGAAAAAGACAATCGCCAAATTTATATGCTTAAGCGAAGTGCAGGGCGTTTTGGTAGTGAACTTGGTAAAACAACGGGTTGGATCCACCGACAAGTTGCCAAACAGCACGGTGTTAAACAAATCGCTGAGTGTCAGTATCTAAGCTTTGATAAGCAAGGCTTGAAGATAACGGTAAAAGGTGAAGAGCAAATCCTCGATGTTGATACCGTGATTGCTTGTATTGGTCAGGTATCAAATACTGAAACGTTCGACAATCAAACCGAAAACGCGAAAGTACACGTTATTGGTGGCGCAAAACTAGCTGCCGCTATCGATGCTAAACGTGCAATTTTTGAAGCGTTACAAGTCGCTCGTAAAATTTAATTGAAAGTAAACTATAAAACGTGCGGTCTATGTGATTAATCTATTTAGTCACGAGACCGCTATGTTGAACACACACCTAATACCCCTTTACCAACACACCTTAAAGAAACTGCAGTATTTAGATGGACTACCGAGTCTATTAATTCGCTTGATTTTAGCCCCAGTGATGATCATTGCAGGCTTTAATAAGCTTGCTTTAAGCGGTGATGTTACTCATTTTTATCAATACTTTTTAGCATCTGAAGATATTGTTGCATGGTTTGGAAATAGTGACTGGGGTTTAGGCCTACCCATGCCCTCTGTATTGGCCTTTTTAGCTGCATGGACTGAGTTTTTAGGGGGGATCTTTATATTATTGGGTTTATTTACTCGTTTAACCGCAATTCCTTTGATGATCACCATGCTGGTTGCAGCGACAACAGTACATGCCAGTAATGGCTGGTTTGCTGTAACACCTACCGATGCCAGCACCAGCCCAGCGAGAGTACTCAATTGGCTTGCAATACCTGGTAGTGAAGCTAGCCTAGTTAATTCTGATGAAGCCAGCGAAAGATTAACCAAAATGCGTGAGTTGCTAGAAACGCATGGTTATACAGAGTACCTTTATGCGAAAGGGAAACCTGTGATCTTAAATAATGGTATTGAGTTTTCTGCCATATATTTTGTTATGTTATTGAGTTTATTTTTTACAGGGGGTGGTCGTTACGTTAGTTTAGATTATTGGTTAACTAGAAAAGTATCGAATAGCTTTCTTGCTCATAAAGATAAATGATAAGCTTGGGTTTTCTGCCCCGATTATTAAGGGGCGTCGTACTTAAGCATTTACGGAATATTCATGGACGCTTTAACGCTATTACAAACTCGACAATCAGATCCTCGCCTTATCGCACCTGGACCTACTGCAGAACAACTTGAAATTATTAAGCGAGCGGCCATTAAAGTGCCTGATCATGGCTGTATTGCGCCTTGGCGATTTATTGTCGTTGAAGGCGATGCACGTAATAAATTAGGCGATATCTATCATCAGGCCGCTGTTGCTGAAAACCAAGATGATAGAACCATTGAGCGCGCTAAAGAACTACCGCTGCGATCTCCGATGATGATCATTGCCATTGCAGATGTAACTGAAAACCCAAAAGTGCCACGTATTGAACAAGTACAAAGTGCAGGCTGCGCTGTACTTGCAATGCAACAAGCGGCATTCGCCCAAGGTTTAGGGGGTATTTGGCGCACAGGTTATTTTGCACAGAGCCCAGCTGTTAAAGCGGCACTCGGTTGTAAAGAACAAGATGAGATTGTTGGTTACCTCTATTTAGGTACGCCGGAAATAGACATTAAAAAACCTATCAGACACAAGCCAGAGACGTTTTTTGAGAATTTATAAATAGTAGGAACTTTTTTGCAGTTAAGCAGTCAGACAATATTAAGCTTACTTATGTTAGTTTTTTTAGATTTAGCTTAGCTGTAAGAAGCGCACGGATGCAAAAAACGAAATAATTCTTCTTCAGTGTGTTTTTTAATCGGTTATTTTTTGTTAACGTATGGAAAGTCTTAAAAAAATAACGATAAAGAAGACGAGAACAATGGGAAACTTATTTTTACGTGAAAAAGAAAATTGGTTCGCTTGGTCAATTTGGGGCTTAGTTGGCGCTGTTGTCACATTTTTTGTTGCCATGTCTACAAAACAACCTCATTACCTTGGCTTGTCTGCTGTAGTGGTATTACTTCTATTGACATGGTGGATGCAAAGCACTAAACGTTTCGATTTCGGCCGCGCTTTTAAAATTTGTTGCTACGTTTTAACGATCACCTGCTTACCCGCCTTCGCATTAGTTATTGTACCGAGTTATAACCTCAATAAAATTGACGTAATAGTGCAGGGCTCAGGTTTTGCAATTGTTAGTTTAATTGTTTGTTTAGTTTGCTCTTTAATCGCAAAGCGTCCGAAGCAGTACTATTAAAAATACTTTTTTAAAGTTTTTTACATTTAAGGCTTTACAACGAACGCAGTAAACACTATTATGCGCGCCGTACGGAGAGATGGCAGAGTGGTCGAATGCACCGGTCTTGAAAACCGGCAGGGGTTTGTAGCCCCTCTAGGGTTCAAATCCCTATCTCTCCACCATTATTTAGAAAAACCGCCTTTAGGGCGGTTTTTTGCTATCTGGAGATAAGTAATGTCAGCAAGCGAGTCTTCTTCTACACTAATGCGCATTGTTAAACATGTTCTGCTTTGGTGTATCTTTTCTTATTTTTATCACAGCGGGATCAATGTACTTGTAGCTATGGCCCATGATGCGCAGCCTGATTACGGGCTAATATCTTCAATCGCTTATGGTATTGGGTTTAATGTGTTAGTAGGGCACCTTATTGGCAAATACGACAAGCATTGGCCTGTTATTGCAGCATGTGTGATTTCTACTGTGGGTCTTATTGCTGTGCCTTTAATTATGTTAGGCAAAGATGGTTTAATGAGCGGCTTTTTTATTGCTTCGATGATCGCTACATTACCTGTTGCGACATTTGTAATTGATAAAATAAAGCAGCGAATTAGTGCAAACACTGAGCAAACGCAGTAAAACTAGGCGATATTCGTTGTTTTTTTATGTTAGTATGAGCACGTCTTTTAACTAAATAAACGTGAATTAAAACATGTCAGATAATTTTACAACAGACGCTGAAAAAGCAAGTTACGGTATTGGTTTACAAATGGGTGAGCAATTAAAAGCGAATCCATTCGAAGGTTTAAACTTAAATTCTGTATTTGAAGGTATGAAAGACGCATACACTGGTAATGATTTCCAAGTTGAAATCCCTGAAATTCAAGCAGCTTTTGAGAAAATCAACGCTGAGATCCAAGCTCGTCGTGAAGAAGAAGCTAAAGTTCTTGCAGCTGAAGGTATTGCATTCTTAGAAGAAAATGCAAAACGTCCTGAAGTAACAGTAACTGAATCAGGTCTTCAATACGAAGTACTTACTGCAGGCGACGGTGAAAAACCAACTGCAGATTCAACAATCCGTGCACACTACCACGGTACACTAATCAACGGTACAGTATTTGACAGCTCATACGAGCGTGGTCAACCAGCTGAATTCCCAGTTGGCGGTGTAATCAAAGGTTGGACTGAAGCAGTGCAAATGATGGGTACTGGTTCTAAGTGGCGTTTATACGTACCACACGAACTTGCTTACGGTGAGCGCGGTGCTGGTGCAGCAATCGCTCCTTTCTCAACGTTAATCTTTGACGTTGAGCTATTAGAAATCATCTAATCGATTTCAAATAGATATAAAAAAACCTGCTTTAAGCAGGTTTTTTTATATCTGAACCAAATAGCTAATTAGCTATTTGATTCAGCGTATTCTTTACACGCAGCAGTGTCTTCACATTCACCATATAGGTAAAGAGAGTGGTTCGTCAGTTTAATACCATTCTCTGTTGCGATTTCTTCTTGACGACGTTCAATAGTGTCGTCTTCAAACTCAACTACCTTACCACATTTTAGGCACACTAAGTGGTCATGGTGAGTGCTACCTGATAATTCAAATACTGACTTGCCGCCTTCGAAGTGGTGGCGAGATACAATACCTGCATCATCAAATTGGTTAAGAACACGGTAGACAGTTGCAAGACCAATCTCTTCGCCTTTGTCTAAAAGAATTTTATAGACATCTTCAGCGCTGATGTGTTGGTTGTCTGGAGATTGTAGAATCTCTAAAATTTTAATACGTGGCAAGGTTACTTTTAACCCTGCTTTTTTTAATTCCAAGTTGTGATCAGTCATTCAATCTGTCTCAATTTTATTTAGTTATACTAGGCATCATCAAGATGCACACGACACATTAGCAACTATTAGAATAACGTGCCTAGTTACTAAGTGCAAAGAACAATTCGTCTATTTGCCGATTTTTCAAACAAAAATGAACTGGTTGTGCATCTTTACATCAGCTAGTAAATGCGAGTAGTACTTGTTATTAATCAGCAAGTTCCGCTAAACACATTTCGTCATAAACCTGAGCACACCAGTCTTTAACACGCTTTTCAGTAAGCTCTGGTTGACGGTCTTCATCAATACCAAGGCCAACAAAGTTGCTGTCATCTACGAGTGCTTTTGAAGCTTCGAAGTCGTAGCCTTCAGTTGACCAATGGCCCACTACGATTGCGCCACGCTCAGTAACGATATCGTTGATCATGCCCATTGCATCTAAGAAGTACTCTGCATAGTCTTCTTGGTCACCGCAGCCGAAAATAGCAACAAGTTTACCTTCGAAGTCAACTTCTTCTAATTCAGGGAAAAAATCATCCCAGTCACATTGAGCTTCACCGTAGTACCAAGTTGGAATACCGAATAACAATAAATCGAATTCAGCAATCTCTTCTTTAGAACTTTTTGCAATGTCGTGAACAGCTACAAGCTTTTTACCTAATTCTTTTTGAATCATTTTAGCTACGTGTTCAGTATTGCCTGTGTCACTTCCGAAAAAAATACCTACGCTTGACATGGATTTAAAACCTTCTATCTATCAATAGCCAATCTTTCTTGTAAAATTGTTTCAATCAACGCGCTACGGCTAATATTCTGCGCATCTGCCATATCGCTTAATGCTTGATATAACTGTGATGAAACCTTAAATTCTACACGCTTTAAACCACGTGCTTTATCTCGTTTTATTTGATTACGTTTATTTACTTTTAATTGCATATCGCGAGGTAGGGGATTTGTTTTCGGCCTACCTGGACGCTTTTCGTATTCAAATAAATCGGGTGTTGTTCTATCTGTTTCTGACTTTGCCATGTCTAGCCCACACCTGCGCCTTGCCAGAAGACTTGAATAAGTCCTTTCGCTATAAACCCAGAACAGCCTAAAAATAGCACTAACCAAACGATGTATCGGCCAAATCGTGGTACATCACCTTTTTTAAGGACGTCTTGAATTGCCATTCCAATAAAAAAGAAAATACCGGCTAAGCCAAAATACAACCCTAAGGTATCAAATTCGTTAATTAACTGACTGACCATCAACGTATAAACCTTTAAATTAAACGGCGCGTACTATATCACACAAATTTGTAATAATTTAGTGCGCACGATCAAAAACAGCGAATTTAATCAGCTCTATTAATGAGCTAAAAAATCGCTGATTGCTTTATTAACAGCAAGTGGTTTTTGGGCATGTAGCCAGTGACCAGCACCATGAATAATTTTTGCTTTTGCATTAGGGAACAACGCCATAATAGCAGGGCGGTGCTCTGCTAAAATGTAGTCAGAATCATTACCTTTAATGAACAAAGTATCACATAAACAAGAATCATTTTCACTAACTTGCGCTAAAATATTTTCATATTGCTGGTATAAAACAGCTAAATTAAAGCGCCATTGATAGTGACCTTCATCATTTTTAGCAAAGCTTTTTAATAAAAATTGACGTACGCCCATTTCATCAATGTGCTTGGCAAGTATTTCATCAGCCGCTTTTCTATCTGTGATATTAGACTGTGCAACTTCGTTTAGGCCTGCAAAAATGGCACTGTGGCGAGGGTTATTAGCAACAGGAGAAATATCTAACACGACAAGCTTATCAATAAGTGAAGGGTGATTAAGTGCTAATTGCATGGCCACTTTGCCACCCATTGAATGACCTATGATGTGCGCTTTACTAATAGTTAGATGTTCAAGTAACTCACTGACATCTTTAGACATAGCATGATAATTCATGGTATCGCTATGGAATGATTTACCGTGGTTACGTAAATCGATATTCGTTACACGATAATTTTCAGCTAATGCTTTTGCGATTACATTGAGGTTTTCAAGTGAGCCAAACAAACCGTGGATCAATACAACGTCTGAACCTTGACCCATTTGTTGGTAGTTTAATAGCATTTTCAACTCCTATTTTTAATGGCAGTATTTTGCCTAGTGAAATTACAAAATGCAAAACATAGAGAATTGCTGCGAGCTTAGGTATAATCATTGAGAACTTTTAAAATGTGACCCGTAAAGACAGGAATAACATGAAAAAAATCGACATAGACGACGAGTTATATCAATACATTGCAAGCAACACGCAAAGTATTGGTGAAAGTGCATCAACCATTTTGCGTCGTTTATTAAACCTCTCTGATGGCACCAATGCCCCAGTTGAAACAACTACTAAAACTGAACAAGAAACCCCAGTTGTTGAAGTACAAGAACAAGCAGAACAAGAATCAAGCCCTGAACCTAGCAACGAAAATGTTGAAGAGGCTGCAGAAACTGTCACAGCATCGACACAAGTGAAAGGTAATGTGTTTAATGTATTAAACAAAGAAGAGCTGGCAATGCAAAAAGGTGTTGTTGGTCGATTCTTATTTATACTTGCTGCTTTATATAGAACGCATAAAAAAGATTTTGCTAACGTGCTTGAAATTAAAGGCCGTGATCGAGTTTATTTTGCCACAAGCAAAGAAGCACTTCTGGAGAGCGGTAGCAGCATGAATCCAAAAAATATCACTGATACTGAGTATTGGGTGATGACAAATTCAAATACAACCAGAAAAAAAATGATGCTTCACGAAGTAGCACTGTGCTTAGGTTACAGCGCAGATGAAGCAGAAAAAATTCGTGATTACTTATAATCCATAAGGAAATAATATGGCGATTCATCCAGATGCAGGTAAACCTGCACCGCAATCAAGCTTAGTGAATGTACCAAAACTGATCTCGGCTTATTACTTAAATGAACCAGACCTAGAACAAAACCCAGAGCATTGTGTTGCTTTTGGTACATCTGGCCATCGTGGTTGTTCGTTCGATGTAAAATTTAATGAATCGCATATTTTAGCGATCACTCAAGCAATTTGTGATTACCGTAAAGAAAACAATATTTTTGGCCCACTTTTCTTAGGTAAAGATACACATGCATTGAGTGAAGCGGCTTTTAACTCTGCTATTGAAGTACTTGTTGCAAACGAAGTGCAAGTCATTGCACAAGAAAATGATGATTACACGCCAACGCCGGTAATCAGTCATGCTGTTGTTTGCCATAACAAAGAAAATCCAAATGAACTTGCTGATGGTATTGTGGTAACACCTTCACATAACCCGCCAGAAGATGGTGGTTTTAAATATAACCCGCCAAATGGTGGCCCTGCAGATACTGATGTTACTAAGTGGATTGAAGACAGAGCAAATCAATTACTTTTAGAAGACTTAGTTGAAGTAGAGTTATTTCCATATGCTAAAGCATCACGTTCTGGTTTTATTAAGTACCAAGACTTAATTACCCCTTATGTTGATGACTTAGTTAATATTGTTAATCTAAAAGCAATTAGCGATGCGAAAATCAAAATTGGTGTGGATCCACTGGGTGGCTCTGGTATCAACTTTTGGCCAGTCATTGCAGAAAAATATAATTTAGACTTAACGGTCGTAAATGAGTCTGTTGACCCAACATTTTCGTTCATGCCTTTAGATAAAGACGGCAAAATCCGTATGGATTGCTCTTCTCCTTATGCAATGACAAATCTTATTGCATTAAAAGATGACTATGATATCGGTATAGGTAACGACCCTGATTATGACCGCCATGGTATTGTTACGCCTGACGGCTTAATGAATCCAAATCACTTTTTAGCAGTTGCGATTGACTACTTATTAAATAACCGCGAATGGTCAAAAGAGGTCGCAATTGGTAAAACGCTGGTATCGAGCGGCATGATTGATAAAGTGGTTGCACGTAATAACCGCGAAGTAAAAGAAGTACCGGTAGGCTTTAAATGGTTTGTTGAAGGCTTAAGCAAAGGTACCCTTGCTTTTGGTGGTGAAGAAAGTGCAGGGGCGTCATTCTTACGCTTTGATGGTACAGTTTGGAACACTGATAAAGATGGTTTCATCTTAGGTCTACTTGCTGCAGAGATTTTAGCTGTAACAGGTAAAACACCATCACAGCTTTATAAAGAACTTGAGCAAGAGTTCGGTGCGCCTATTTATAAACGTATTGATGCGCCAGCTAATGCAGAACAAAAATCACGTTTAAAAGCGTTATCAGCGGATGATGTAACTGCAAGTACCTTAGCGGGTGATGCCATTACGCAAAAACTAACCCATGCTCCTGGTAATAACGCTGCTATCGGCGGTTTAAAAGTTGTTACTGAAAACGGTTGGTTTGCTGCACGCCCATCTGGCACTGAAGACATCTATAAAATTTACCTTGAATCATTCAAAGGTGAAGAACATTTAGCATTATTAGAAAAAGAAGCGAAAAAGCTGGTTGATTCAGTAATTAGCTAATTCCTCTTTTACCTATTAAAACGGCTGAGTTTCTCAGCCGTTTTTGTATTCTACTCTCACGCATTTTTAGGATAGAACAATGAGCTATTCAACTCCTTCATATCTCGAACAATTAAAAAGTACTGGCGACTTTTTAACCCTGACTCGTAACAATGAATTTTCACTCGAACCTTGTGCATTTACCCTTGAAAACGGTACTGATGTCACTGTTCACGACACGGGTATCATTGAGTTTCAACCTGCGCAGCAGACAAACAAAGATATTGTACTTTCAAGTGCGGTACATGGTAACGAAACTGCGCCAATTGAAATCTGCGATCAATTAATCAAGTCAATCGTTACAGAACAACTTACCTTGCAGCAGCGTGTACTGTTTATTTATGGTAATCCTAAATCTATTAATATCGGTAAGCGTTTTGTAGATGAAAACTTAAACCGTTTGTTTAATGGTCATCATACTGTAGAAGGCATTGCTTCAAACCCTGAGCGAGTTCGTGCAAAGCTACTTGAAGATGT
The DNA here is from genome assembly GCF_021532515.1 of Pseudoalteromonas sp. PAST1. Lineage (NCBI taxonomy): Bacteria > Pseudomonadati > Pseudomonadota > Gammaproteobacteria > Alteromonadales > Pseudoalteromonadaceae > Pseudoalteromonas > Pseudoalteromonas sp. PAST1. Next base: position 103,076 of record NZ_JAKGBH010000008.1, read on the forward strand.
TGTTTCTGATTTCTTTGCTAGAGGCAACCAGGGCAGTGAGCGTTTTCATTATGATCTTCACACAGCAATTCGTGGCTCTAAAAATGAAAAGTTTGCAGTCTATCCTTTCTTACATGGTAAACCGTGGAAAAAATCACAACTGCAATTTTTACTTAGTTGTGGCGTAAACACGGTACTAATGATGAAATCAGCGGCAACTACCTTCAGTTACTACTCGTCGTTTGTACATGGAGCTGACTCATTTACGGTAGAACTTGGCCAAGTAAAACCATTTGGCGAAAACGACATGTCGCGATTTGAGAAAACCAAACAAACCTTAATTGCATTAATTAGTCAAGAATCTGTTGAATATAAAGAATTCAATGCAGAAGATTTCGAGTTGTTTTCTGTATATAGAACAATAAACCGTACGTGTGAAGACTTTAGTTTTCCATTTGCTGATGATGTGGAAAATTTCACCGGTTTCGCAAAAGGCGAATTAATGGCAATTGATGGTCAGACCAGATATGAAGCGGAAGTAGACGGTGAAGCTATTATCTTCCCAAACGCTGATGTAGCCTTAGGTCAGCGCGCTTTGCTTACAGTTATTCCAATGCAAGTTGATAGCAACTTTATTTAAAATCTCTGCATTAACACCCACCTAGATTTAGTTAACTATATGACTTTAAAGAATTTATCTTGTTGTATAGTTAACTTTCCATGCGCTTTTAGCCATTTGTCATCTATTCGTCTATGATTAGTTGAATAACAACTTACGTTAACGTAAAGTGACGGCAGTTTAATTTAATTAGATTGAATATTGCGCAAACTTTATCCTTACAGCTCATGCTGATAAAAATATAATTAAGGGCAGTAGCGTAGGTTTCTGACAACGAAAGAAGGTAGGTTATGAGTAATCCAAATAACGTATCGCTAAACATTAATCATGAACTGTCATTTATTGACGGTCACGCATTAACGATCCCTACATTAAGTATTCTTAATGAGGAAGGCGACATCTACGAAGGTGCAACCGCACCTGATATCGACAAAGCAACGGCAATCCGTTTATACGAGACAATGCGTTTTATTAGAGCACTTGATGAGCGTATGCAAGCAGCACAGCGTCAAGGCCGTGTTAGCTTTTATATGCAATGTCTAGGCGAAGAAGCGGCTGTAACAGCATCAGCTGCAGCGCTTGATCAAAACGACATGATCATGGCCCAATACCGTGAGCAAGCAGCTTTACGTTATCGTGGTTTTAGCCTTGACCAATTCATGAATCAAATGTTCTCAAATGAAAAAGATTTGGGTAAAGGTCGCCAAATGCCAATTCACTATGGCTCACGCGAACTTAACTACATGACTATTTCATCACCGCTTGGTACACAAATTCCGCAAGCAACAGGTTATGCATACGGGCAAAAAGTTCGTCATATTGATGCCCAAACAGGTGAGTTAAACAGCACTATTGATAACATCACTATTTGTTACTTTGGTGAAGGCGCTGCATCTGAAGGTGATTTCCATGCTGGTTTAAATATGGCCGCAGTTCATGAAGCACCGGTAATTTTCTTTGCCCGTAACAATGGTTATGCGATTTCTACACCTGCGGATGAACAATTTAAAGGTGATGGTATTGCATCACGTGGTGTTGGCTATGGCATTAAAACAATCCGTGTTGACGGTGCAGATGCACTTGCTGTTTATGCAGCAACTAAAAAAGCCCGGGAAATTGCGACTACCAAAGGTGAACCTGTTTTAATTGAATCGATTGCCTATCGTCTTGGCGCTCACTCAACCAGTGACGATCCAAGCGGTTACCGTACAAAAGATGAAGAAGCAAAACATAAAGGCTGTCCAATCGAGCGTTTCCGTAAGTGGTTATTAAAACAAGATTGGTTAGATGAAGCGCAAGACGCGAAAGACAAAGAAACAATTCGTGAAGAAATTTTAGCGGCTCTTAAACGCGCTGAAAAAGTAGCAAAACCAGCATTAGAAGACCTTATTTCTGATGTGTATGATAAGCCAATCCCATCACTGAAAAAGCAATATGAAGAACTAAAAGAGCACATTTTGCAGCATCCTGATGCTTATCCAACAACTGCAGGGAGATTAAAGTAATGGCTAAAATGAACATGCTTCATGCAATTAACTCTGCCCTTGATATCACCATGGCAGAGCATCCAAATGCATGTATTTTTGGTGAAGATGTTGGTTATTTTGGTGGTGTATTCCGTGCTACATCTGGCTTACAAGAAAAATATGGTAAGCATCGTGTGTTCAATACTCCGTTAACTGAGCAAGGTATTTTAGGTTTTGCTAATGGTTTAGCGGTGTTCGGTGCCCCTGCATTAGCTGAAATTCAGTTTGCTGATTATATTTTCCCTGCATTTGACCAAATCGTGAATGAATCAGCTAAATTCCGTTACCGTAGTGGTAATGAATTTAATGTTGGCAATCTAACAATTCGTACACCGTACGGTGGTGGTATTGCAGGTGGTTTATATCACTCACAATCACCAGAAGCTTATTTTGCTCACACACCGGGTTTAAAGTTAGTTGTGCCACGTAACCCATACCAAGCAAAAGGTTTGCTTCGTGCATCAATTAAAGATGATAACCCTGTTATTTTCTTTGAGCCGAAACGTTTATACCGTGCATCAACAGGTGAAGTGCCAGAAGAAGATTACAGCATCGAGCTCGGTAAAGCTGAAATCGTTCAAGAAGGCACTGATGTCACTGTACTTGCTTGGGGTGCTCAGATGGAAATCATCGAAGACGCCGCTAAAAAAGCTGCAGAGCAAGGTATTAGCTGTGAAGTGATCGACTTACGTACCATTTTACCATGGGATGTTGAGACCATTGCTAAATCAGTGACTAAAACAGGTCGTTTAGTGGTAAGCCACGAGGCACCAATCACGAATGGTTTTGGTGCAGAAATCGTTGCAACAATTCAACAAGAGTGTTTCTTACACCTTGAATCGCCAATTGCTCGCGTGTGTGGTTTAGATACGCCATACCCATTAGCACTTGAAAAAGAATATGTGCCGGATGCACTTAAAGTGCTTGCTGCGATCAAGCAATCAGTAGAGTTTTAGGAGTCAGTATGTCTAAAGATTTTATCTTGCCAGATATCGGCGAAGGCATCGTAGAGTGTGAAATTGTTGAATGGTTAGTTGCAGAGGGCGATTCTGTAAAAGAAGACCAGCCTATTTGTGATGTTATGACCGACAAGGCGCTTGTGCAAATTCCTGCTGTTCATGATGGTGTGATCAGTAAGCTCTATTATGCAAAAGGGGATATTGCGAAAGTACATGCACCATTATTTGCAATGGATGTTGATGGCGAAGCACCAACACAAAGTGAAGAAGTTCAAGCTCCTGTAGCAGCTGAAGCATCATCTGAGACTGGTGAGCACTTAGAAGATTTCATTTTACCAGATATCGGTGAAGGTATCGTTGAGTGTGAAATCGTTGAGTGGTTAGTCAGTGAAGGCGATGAAATCGTAGAAGATCAAGCTGTGTGTGATGTAATGACAGACAAAGCATTGGTGCAAATTCCGGCTAAATACACAGGTAAAGTTGAAAAGCTTTATTATCAAAAGGGTGATATTGCAGCGGTTCACAGCCCATTATTCCAAATGAGCATTGCCGGCCAAAGTGCAGAGCCAGATGTAAGTTCTGCGGTAGTTAAAGCACAAACAAATGCAGCAACTAAACCAGCAAAGAAACCTGCGGCTTCAGCAAGTGAAACTAAACAACTTAATAAGAAAGCGGTTGCTTCACCTGCTGTACGTCGTAAAGCCCGCGAACTTGATGTTGATTTAACGCAAGTACCAGGCTCTGGTAAAAACGGCCGTATTTATAAACAAGATATCGAAGATTTCTTGAATGAAACACCAAGCCAAGCAGCATCACAACAAGCTTCGCCAAAAGCGGCAGAGCCTGTATCAACGGTGGTGTCTTCTGGTGGCAGTCGCGTAGAGCCTATTAAAGGCATTAAAGCGGCAATGGCTAAGCAAATGGTTGCTTCAGTTTCGACAATTCCTCACTTTACTTTCTGTGATGAAATTGACCTAACTAAACTAATTGCAATGCGCAGTGAGCTTAAAGAGCAGTATAAGCAGCAGGGCGTTAAGCTCACTATGATGCCGTTCTTTATCAAAGCACTGTCGTTAGCGATCAAGCAATTCCCAGTACTAAACTCGCAAGTAAATGATGATTGCAGTGAGCTAACTTACTTTGATGATCATAACATCGGTATGGCGGTTGATTCTAAGATTGGTTTACTGGTACCAAACATTAAATCATGTCAGTCAAAGAGTATCGTAGATGTTGCAAACGAAGTGACCCGCTTAACTGAAGCAGCACGTGATGGTCGTGTTTCACCGGATGATTTGAAAGGCGGCACTATTAGCATTTCTAACATCGGTGCGATTGGCGGCACAATTGCAACCCCGATCATCAATAAACCTGAGGTAGCGATTGTTGCTTTAGGTAAACTGCAGCATTTACCTCGCTTTGATGCACAAGGTAATGTGATTTCAGCAGCAATTATGCAAGTAAGCTGGTCTGGAGACCACCGAGTGATTGATGGCGGAACAATTGCACGCTTCAATAACTTATGGAAGTCTTATTTAGAAGATCCTGCAAAAATGATGATGGCGATGAGCTAAATCAGTAAGCATTAAAAAACCAGCCTCGGCTGGTTTTTTTAATGCTAAGGATTATATGCCGTAAAAATACAACCCATAACCGAGTAACAGCGCTGGAATTGTTGAATACACCGTCGCGATTAAGGCCGCTTTTGGCGCTAATGCGATAGCTGGGAATAGGGCATCGCCGTCATTTGAAATTGCATTGGCTGCCATCGCACTAAATGGAATAATACCTTGAATATAGAGTGTCATCACGACGATTTGTGGCCCGCAGCCGGGTAATAAGCCAATAGCCACAACCACCAGCGGTGCAAGATAAGCATACTCAGAAAACCACGCTGTTAAATCAACACCAACTAGGTTAACGAGAATTTCAAACAGCATAAAACTGGCAACTACCCAGGCCGTAACAAAGTGCGTGTCCATTAACACTTTCGTGAGTTTTGAAGGAGGTGTGCAAGGTGCTTCTTCACTGGTTACTTGCTTATAACTGCTGCCTTTAGAAGACAGTGCCCACACAACCACGGTGAATAGTGCCATGATTGAGCCAAATACAGTAATGCCCTCATTAATACCACTGCCAAATACACTTAAGTCGGTATTGGTGGCGATAACAAAAGCAACAATCAAGCTCGGTACTAAAGCAAATTTCCATACTGGTCGGCTAAACTTTAACGCTTTTGGTTGGCATTGTGGCTGCTCGTTGTATTCGCTAGCCTCATCAGGCTGAAATTTATCTGGGCTATGAAATGTATTAACTAATTGACCACTAATAACGCCTACAGCAACACCTATTAACATCATTAATAAGCCATCAAGCGGACGGGTTGCTAACAGTAAAAAGGCGGCATCACCCATGGTTGCGGTTAAGACAGCAACAACAGAGCCAAAGCTAGCCTGCTTTTTAGTAAATTGGGTTACCACAATAATGGCACCCCCACAGCCAGGTAAAGCACCTAAAATTGAGGCAAAACTCACCTCTAGAATGCCTGATTTAGCGCGTAGATAGCTCAGCTGTAACTGAGGAAGTTTATCAATAAGGTAGTAATAGATTAATAAGGTGGCTGCAACAAATACAGATACTTGAAAAAAAGCATCACTTAGCGCTTGTAGGGTGAATTCTCGGCTTGCAGGTACCGCCAAAGAAATTAGTAATAAAAGGGGTAAAAATAAGCGTTTATTGTCCGTAATGTAACACCTCGCTTTGTTAGGAATAAACCTCGTTTGTGTTAGTGAGAGCATACAGTGCAACCTTAAAATTAATCAGGTTACACTGTAGTACGATTTTAAATGAAAATCAATCTCATTTGTATCTATTTGCGTTGGAACTCAGAAGTGGCATTCCAGGTCGGCCATTCTTTTCGTTCTGAGATATCAAAACCTACTTGATAGAATAACTGAAGGTCCTGAACGGCACCTGATAAATCCCATTCATCACGGTAACGGTCGCAAGGCTGATGATAACAACCACGAAGCACTAGGCTCATACGCTTACGGTAATTTGCCGTTTCTTCATCAAGGGCTTCACTACCACCACCGGCATACATTGCTGGTACACCCATGTTTGCAAATGCAAAGTGATCAGAGCGGTAGTAACCACCTGAAGACGGTTTAGGGTCGCCAGATACTGTACGGCCTTGCGCTTTTGCAGCTGTTTCTAGTAGGCTATCCATTTCAGATTTGCCAATACCAACAACACTGATGTCTTTTACTTTACCTAATAGGTTTAAGCTATCCATATTGATGTTTGCAACCGTTTGTGATGCTGGGATCACTGGATTTGCAGTATAATATTTCGAGCCAAGTAAACCTTGTTCTTCAGCAGTAACGGCTAAGAAAGTCATTGAACGGCTAGGGTGCTCAGGTAGGGTCGCGAATGCTTCAGCAACTTCGATTAAGCCAGCAGTACCCGTTGCATTATCGTGGGCGCCATTATAGATTTGGTCGCCTTTGCGGGTTTTATCAGTACCAAGGTGATCCCAGTGAGCTGAATAAATGATGTGCTCATCAGGCTTTTCGCTACCCGGTAACGTCGCGATAAAGTTATACGAAATTGATTTTTTAATTGTGTTATTTACTTCAACACTTGCAGTTAGGTCACCCATATCAACATGGTAAGCGCCTTTTGCCGCATTCGCTTTCATGGTATCGAAATCTAAGCCTGCTTTTGTGAAAAGCTCTTTAGCAACATCAGTTGTTACCCAGCCTTCGACAGCAACACGGTCCATGTTGTTATTTTCTTTTTGGAAACCAAATTGCTCACCGCTCCAAGAGTTTTCAACAACTGACCATGGGTAAGAAGCCGGTGCTGTTTCGTGGATGATAATCGCACCTGCTGCACCTTGACGGCTTGCTTCTTCATATTTGTATGTCCAACGACCGTAATAGGTCATGGCATCGCCCGTGAATAAATCAGGGTTTTTCGTCGCAAAACCAGGATCGTTTACCAGCATAACAACGGTTTTGCCTTTAACATCTAGGCCTTCGTAGTCGTTCCAGTTGTACTCTGGTGCATTAACACCGTAACCAACGAATACTAATTCAGAATCTTTAATGCTTTGCTTAGCACTAATACGGCTACTACCCATTACCATATCTTTTTTGTATTGGTAATCTTTGCCGCCAATGGTAAGTACCATGTCTGAATCAGCTTCTAATGAAACAAGCGGTACTTCTTGTAAGAAGCTATCACCGTTACCCGGCTCAAAACCCAATGCTTTAAATTGGTCGGTTAAATAGGCAAGCGTTAGCTCTTCACCTTTCGATGAGGGTGCACGGCCACCGAACTCATCAGAGGCAAGCACTTTAATGTGTTCTGCTAGTTGCTGTGAATTAATGCTTTGATAGGCTTTTTCGACATCACTTGATGTGATACTTGTTGAAGCACAGCCCGCAAGAATAGCACTTGCAAGGACTGTCATTGGAAAATAGCGTTTCATAATAGCTCTTTTTTTGTTTTATGGTGACGTTAGTATATGAGGTTCTATTAATGAGAACCAGTTTTTACGGTAAACTACCCACAATACATCAATAAGTTAAAAAAATAAGCAATGAAACGATTTACTGCTCCCGAGCAATGGTCAACGCAATACCTTACAACGGGTGCCTTTAGTGACCTAGCAACGCTATTTAATATTGATAAACTCTCAGATTGGCCATCTTGCCAGTGGTTTAATCAATATCTAAATGCGAAAACTACACAGGGCAAAGCCATAACCTTTGTTGAAGATGAAAAGTTTGCCGATGAAACCCGTTATTATGAGCAAATCATATTTGAGACAGGGCAAGTACCAACAAGACAACAAAATTGGCATGACCTTTTTGGTGGCTTTATTTGGTGTTTATTCCCAAAAACCAAAGCGCTGATTAATCATCAGCACATTGAAGAAATTAAACTGCATGGTCTAAAAGAGCGTAGTAAACACCGAAACGCACTGACCTTATTTGATGAATGCGGCGTGGTGCTGGCAATTACTGAACAAAGCTGGCAGCAGCAATTACGCGACCACCAATGGCAGCAAGCCTTTGTAGAACAGCGTGAACAGTGGGGTAAAAGCATTAGACCATTTATGTTTGGCCATGCTAACTACGAAATGCTCACACAGCCTTATATTGGTTTAACGGGTAAAGCATTATTTGTAATTGTTCCTGATGACATATTTTGTAAAGATTTAACCGAGCAATATGCGTATCTAGATCAGCGTCTTTATGAGATGATTAAGCATGATGATTGTTTGCGTGATAATAAAAATTTATCACCCTTACCCTTGTTAGGCGTACCGGGATGGTGGACTGACAATGAAAATCCAGAATTTTACAGTAACACTGATTACTTTAGACCGAAACGAAGGAAACGCACATGATTGAAGTGGCAGGGCTTAAAAAGAAGTTTAAGCTAACAAAAGATCATAAAAAAAATAAAACGGACAACATAGACCCCCGTGAAGATAAAGAATTTTTTCATTCTGTAAGAGACGTCAGCTTTCAATGTAACAAAGGTGAAGTACTCGGTTTACTCGGCCCAAATGGTGCCGGTAAAACAACCACCCTTAGAATGATTTCAACAGCCTTAAAACCAGATGAAGGCAGCATTACCATCTCTGGTCACGATATCGTTAAAAAGCCATTAGTTGGCCGCAAATCAATTGGATTTCTGTCAGGTAGTACTGGCTTATATGGGCGTTTAACAGTAAAAGAAAACGTTGAATACTTTGCCCGTTTACATGGCATGAGTAAAAAAGCGGTCGCCGCTCGTTGTGATGAGCTATTCACCTTACTTGATATGCACAGCTTTATTGATAAACGCGCCGAAAACCTTTCAACAGGTATGAAGCAAAAAGCCAATATTGCCCGTGCTGTTGTTCATCATCCTGATGTGGTTATTCTTGATGAGCCGACAACTGGTTTAGATATTATGACTACGCAAACCGTCATTAACTTTATTCGCGGCCTTAAAGAGCAGGGCACGCCAGTTATTTTCTCAACGCACCATTTAGATGAAGTTGCCTTACTTTGTGACCGTGTTGCGGTGATAAACCAAGGAATTAGTTGCTTTGATGGCACCTTAGATGGGTTTAAACAAGCAGGTCAAAGTGAAGAATTAAACCAAGCGTTTATGAATATTTTAACGGAGAGCCGTAATGTTTGAAGTATTTAAAAAGGAGTTAAAAGAGCTGTTACGTGACCGTAAAACATTGATATTTGTTGTTGCATTACCGGTTGCTATCTTTCCATTATTATTTGCTGTTATGGCATTTATTAGTTCACAAGCGGCGTTAGAGGCAGAACAAGAGGTGCATACTTACGCCATTATCAATGGTAACTATGCGCAAGAGTTTACAGATAAGGTGTTTTACCATAAAAGCTTTGCTTTATATAAAGGTGATGAAACCTTTAATACAGTAGAAGATCTCACTGAAGCGGTTAAAGCGGGCACCATTGACATGGGTATCTATTTACCGTCAGACGCTAAGCAAACGTTAGATGATGCAAAGCAAAGTGAATGGCAAGTTGTGTATAACGACGCAAAAGCAATTAACTTCCTATTTGACCGTGTAAAAGAACTGGCAAAAGAATATGGCGATACGCTGCGTACAAACAAACTATTAAGCTTTGGTGTTTCAGAGCAGCAGCAAGCCGCTATTATCGAGCCTATTAAAGTGGTGAAGGTCGACACTGCAGATAAACGTGAAAATCTGGGTGAGAAAATTGGTGGGTTTATTCCTTATCTACTTATTCCTCTGGTATTGATGGGCGCAACGTATCCGGCGATTGATTTAGGTGCTGGTGAAAAAGAGCGCGGTACGCTCGAAACCCTTCTACTTACACCAATCACCCGTACACAGCTGGTGTTAGGTAAGTTTGTAACCTTACTTGCTTCTTCTATTGCAACAACCACCATTACCGTACTCAGTATGGGGGTGTGGATATCAGTGGCCATTGCATTTGTAGATTTAGCCGTTGTTAAAAACGCATTTAGCTCTTTAACTGTATTAGATTTAGGGCTGATTTTTGTGCTGTTATTACCTATAGCTGCAATCTTCTCATCATTAGCGTTGGCTATTTCTATCTATGCGCGAACCTTTAAAGAAGCACAAAACTACATGGCACCACTTAGCATGGGGGTAATTTTTCCAATTATGGTTGCCTTAATGCCGAATGTTGAGCTTACGAGCAAAACAGCATTTATTCCTGTGACAAATGTAGCTTTGGCAATTAAAGAAATCATTAAAGGCACAGTTGATTACACACTCGTGGGTTTAATTTTCTTAGCGACAGTCATTGTGGCAGGTGCATTACTTGCGTTTTGTGTTAAATGGTTCAATAAAGAAGATGTACTATTTAGATAGTAAATTACAATAAATTTAAGCCCCGAGTAGGGGCTTTTTACGTTTAGGTCTAGGCTGCATCTTGGTTTTTATCATAAGCAGTCTTTGGTGTAAGTTTGCTAATGTCTGCTGAGTTAATCACTTTTTTAGTTTCACTCCAGTGCAATAACTCTATACGCCCAGAGCTGTTCTCTACTAATGCAGTGCAGTTTTCAATCCAGTCGCCATCGTTGCAATATAAAATTCCATCAACCACTTTAACGGCTGGGTGATGAATGTGCCCACAAATAATGCCATCGACGGCTTGTTTTTTTGCTTCGTGGATGGCTGCTTTTTCAAATGCATCAATAGCTTCACGTGCTTTATGCACGCGTGCTTTGATCCAAGAGGCCAATGACCAATAATTACCGCCAAATAAACGCCGAATGCGATTAGTCCAGCGATTTAAAAATAATAAAAAGTCGTATCCTGCATCGCCTGCAATACTGATTAATTTGTTGTAGCGCGTTGCTGAGTCAAAATCGTCGCCATGTAAAAGTAAAAAACGTTTGTTGGCTTTAGTGGTATGAATATATTGCTTGTGTACTTCGATACCGAATAATGAATCATTAGCATAATGGCGAAAGGTTTCGTCATGGTTTCCTGGTATATAGATCACTCGTGTGCCATCTTTCGCTTTTTGTTGAATAAGCGCAAGTACATCATAATGACTAGGATGCCAAAAAAACTGTCGTTTCATTGACCATAAATCGACAATATCACCGACCAAATACAGAACATCGCATTCAATGGCATTTAAAAAGTCTAGTAAATACTGCGCTTGGCAGTCTTTATAACCTAAGTGAACGTCGGAAATCCAAACGGCAGGATAGTGGGTTTTACTACTGCAAGTGGTGTTATTCATGGCATTTACTCATGGTGTAATAAAGTAAATGCTAGGCAGAATCAATGACAGTTAAAAGACGCTTTAGCGAAACATCTATGACAATTAATAAAACAAAAAAACCGCCGAAGCGGTTTTTTAAATTTTGTTGAGCAGACTTAATTAGCCTTTAACAAGTGCGGCAATTTCAGAAGCGGCACTATCTAAATCAAGCATTAGCTTTTCGCCAGTACGACGGTTTTTAAGCTCAACCTTGTTTTCATCAAGGTTACGCTCACCAATTACTAATGTGAAAGGCACACCTAGTAATTCCATATCGTTAAACATAACACCTGGGCGCTCTTTACGGTCATCAAACAACACGTCTAAACCGGCATCTTTCAAGCCTTTGTAAAGGTTATCTGCAATGTCAGGAATACGATGAGACTTATGCATGTTCATTGGCACAATCGCTAAATCAAAAGGCGCAATAGGTTGCGGCCATTTAATACCGTATTGGTCATTGTTTTGCTCAATAGCGGCAGCTACGATACGTGATACACCAATACCGTAACAACCCATTGTCATTACTTGATTTTTACCTGTTTCACTTAATACGCCAGCTTTCATTGCTTCTGAGTATTTAGTACCAAGTTGGAAAATATGACCTACTTCAATGCCACGTTTGATTTGCAGTGAACCTTGACCACATGGGCTTGGGTCGCCTTCAACGATATTACGGATATCAGCCACTTCGTAGTTTTCTACATCGCGATCCCAGTTGATACCGCTGAAATGTTCACCATCCTTATTAGCACCTGCTACAAAGTCAGCCATAACGTTAGCTGTGCGATCAACAATAATTGGCATTGATAGACCGACTGGGCCTAATGAACCTGGTTTTGCGCCAATAGCAGCAACGATGTCTTCTTCTTTTGCCATTTCAAGCGGTGAGTCTACAAGCGGATGCTTCTCAGCTTTTAACTCGTTTAATTCATGGTCGCCACGTAATACAAGGGCAACTAAACCACGTTGTTCGTTTTCATCTGGTGCGCCATACACGATTAATGTTTTCACGCCGCGATGAGGTTTAACACCATAGTGCTCTTTAAGCTCAGCAATTGATTTTGCATCAGGCGTTGGGAACGCTTTTAACTCTTTACTTGCTGCTGGGCGCTCTTCAGTCGGTGCTAATGCTTCTGCTTTTTCGATATTTGCAGCGTAATCACTTGCATCACTAAATGCGATTGCATCTTCGCCTGATTCTGCAAGTACATGGAACTCATGTGACACGCTACCACCGATAGAGCCGGTATCAGCGATAACAGGGCGGTAATCAAGACCAAGGCGCTCGAAGATGTTGCAGTATGCTTTGTGCATTACTTGGTATGTTTTCTCTAAACACTCATCACTTAAGTGAAAAGAGTACGCATCTTTCATGGTAAATTCACGAGCACGCATCACACCAAAACGAGGGCGAACTTCGTCACGAACTTTTGTTTGTACTTGGTAAAGAGTAAGCGGTAATTGCTTATAAGAGCTCACTTCTTTACGTACAAAATCTGTGATCACTTCTTCGTGAGTTGGACCAAGTGCAAATGGACGGTTGTGGCGGTCATTAATACGCAGTAATTCAGGACCGAATTGCTCCCAACGACCAGACTCTTCCCAAAGATCAGCTGGTTGGATAATAGGCATTAACATTTCGATAGCGCCTGCTTTATCCATTTCTTCACGTACGATGTTTTCTACTTTTTTAAGTACGCGTAGACCAGAGGGCAACCATGTATACAAACCCGACGCAACGCGGCGGATCATGCCTGCTCGTAGCATTAATTGATGAGAAACAATTTCTGCATCAGACGGAGTTTCTTTAAGTGTTGCGAGTATATATTGACTGGTACGCATCTCTATTCCAAGTAGTGTTAAAATTATTATCGTTTACTCAAGACGTTTGAGTAATAACAAGGCGCTAAGTTTACCAGTGGAAGCACTGACACTAAAGCGCTATATGCTAAAAACTAGCATTTTTCAATGCTGGTCACTGTATTATGATTGTCCTGAACATGCCACCTAATATTAAAATCATATAAGGTCATGCCGTAGCTTTGCTCTGAGTCACGTTGCTTTTTATAGGCAGGGCGAGGATCTTGCTTTAATACATTGCTTATAAACGCTTTTAATTCAGGTTGCTCAGTTTGCTTTGCAATAAAAGCAAGCGCTTCTTCACTAAACTCAACGCTCATATCGGTTTCTGGTCTGGTATCGGCAAAACCAGCGGTGGCATCGGTCATTGCGTCTGAGTAGGGCAAATATGGCTTAATGTCTAAAATAGGTGTGCCATCGAGTAAATCGATACCTGAAAGCAATAAGCTTAACTGACCATTTTTATATTCAATGCCTTCAAGTTTTACAGCACTCATGCCTATAGCATTTGGGCGAAAGGTTGCACGTGTTGCAAATACACCTTTACGTTCATTACCGCCTAGGCGAGGGGGTCTCACCATTGCTGAGTAACCTTTATCTGCGGTTTCATGAAATCTAAATAACAGCCAAATATGGCTAAATTCATCGAGGCCGCGTACAAACTCTTCACGATTAAAATCGCTGCTGAATACCAGCTTTGCTTTAGCCTCAGGAACCAAACGAGGTTGGCGAGGTATGGCAAACTTTTGTTTATAAGGAGATTGAATATGGCCGACGGCAGTTAATTGGTATTCGCTCATTGTGCATTGTCGTTAAGAAAATCTGCCGACATTTTACATGCATTATATGCAAACACAAAAAAGGCAGTCGAGACTGCCTTTTAATATTTAGACTACGCAGTATAAATTAAAACATGTATTGGAATGATACAGACGCAACGTCCATATCTGGGTCAATATCATCTTCTAATTTATAGCGCTCATACTCTAAACGTACTTGCATGTTTGTTGTGAAAGCATATTCTACACCTGCACCATAAAATACATCACCGCCATCAGAGTCAGCACTGATGCTGCCAAGCTCGCCTAGGTCTTGCTCAATTTCAGCATCCCACTCTAGCCAACCACCTTTGGCATAAACAGAAAAGCTATCTGTAATTGGGGCTGCTAAGCGTGCTGCTAGTGAAACACCGTCAATTTCAGCTTTAGAATCGATATCGCTTACTTCATCAAAATTTTGATAGGCAAGTTCAAGGCTTAAGTACTTGTTAAACTGAGTACCAATATAGCCTTTTAGCATTTGTGAATCGTCATCGAAGTCAGTGTCATTTTCACTGTCTTCAAACTCAAAAGAATATTGGCCGTAGCCGATACCGGTATAAATACGCGGAGAATCCATTTCGGTAATATCTGCATGTGCAGCATTATTAAAACCTAGTAGTGCTAAAGAAAGTGCAGAAAGTGAAATTGCTTTAATCATTTAATAGCTCCTTTATAAAATAAATAAACGAATGTTTCGCGTCATTCACAAGGAGTATTGCAATGGCAATGCCAAGCTGAAAATAAAGCCTAAAGTATTGTTTTTAGGCTTCATTAAGTGGTTTTTTAAACAGTTTGTTGAAACTGTAATCAGGCATTCAGTTTGGCAGTCGTAACAATTTCAGGGTGCTCTGTAGAAGTTACTAGGTGCAGTTTTTAAATCGATTTAGTTTTATGCTTTTTGTAATAGGGTTTCTGTTTCTATCGCGATCTCTTTCATTTTAATCGCATAGTTTTCAATTTTCTTTTCTTCGTCTGTCACAGCTGTATATGAAGGTACTTCAATTGGGTAGCCTGCTTCATCCATTGCAATAAAACTTATAACACAATGATTGGTTTCAACTAGGTTCTGGGTTTTAGGGTCGCCGCAGCGTACTTGAATAAAGATTTGCATGCTGGTTTTACCCGTGTGGGCGATACTGGCTTTCACTTCGACTATTTGGCCAACCAGAATAGGGCGCTGAAACTTTACACCCGCAACAGACACAGTAACGCAGTAGTGACCGCTCCAACCTGCAGCACAGGCGTAACCAGCTTGGTCAATCCACTTCATTACCACACCACCATGAACTTTACCGCCAAAATTGACATCGGTAGGCTCAGCTAAAAAACGAAAGGTTACACTTGAAGACGGCATACTTTACTCACTTTTATAAAACACGACACTTTCAGCATAGCCTAAAAAAGGGGCCGAAGCCCCTGCAATTTAGGATAAATTTTAATTAAATGAGTAACGTGCGTTACATATTAGGGTAGTTTGGCCCGCCTGCTCCTTCAGGTGTTACCCAAGTAATGTTTTGACTTGGGTCTTTAATGTCGCAGGTTTTACAGTGCACACAGTTTTGTGAGTTGATCACAAACTCTTTCTTACCTTCAACTTCTTGTACTTCGTACACACCTGCAGGGCAGTAGCGTTGTGCTGGCTCATCGAATTGCGGTAAATTCACTGCAATAGGAATCGAGTTATCTTTAAGCTTTAAATGGCATGGCTGCGATTCTTCATGATTGGTATTTGATAAAAACACCGATGAAAGTTTATCGAAGCTAAGTTTGCCATCTGCTTTTGGGTAGTCGATTTTTTCAGCCTGATCAGCTGCAACCAACGTTGCATGATCTGGCATGTTATCTTCAAAGTTAAACGGTAAGCTGCCACCAAATAGATTTTGATCGAGGGTGTTATAAGCACCACCTAAGAATTTACCGAGTTTGTGCATAACAGGGCCAAAGTTACGTGATTGATAAAGCTCTTTGTATGCCCAGCTTTGTTCAAAAGCTGATTTATATTCAGCTAAATCGGCATTTTCTTTACCGTCGCTAAGAGCTGCTACTATCACATCAGCGGCAACCATGCCTGATTTCATCGCTGTATGATTACCTTTGATCTTGGCAAAGTTCAATGTGCCCGCATCACAACCTACAAGTAAACCACCCGGGAAGTGCATTTTCGGTAAAGAACGCAGGCCACCTTTGGCAATAGCTCTTGCGCCATAGGCTATGCGTTCACCGCCTTCTAAAACATCTTTAAAAACAGGGTGATGCTTCATGCGTTGGAATTCATCAAACGGGCTTAAATGTGGGTTTGAATAGTTAAGGTCAACAATTAAGCCAACCACAACCTGATTGTTGTCGCTGTGATACATAAATGCACCACCACTGGTATCACCAGTTAACGGCCAGCCTGTACCATGTACTACAGTGCCTTCTTTGTGTTTACTCGGGTCGATTTGCCAAATTTCTTTGAAACCTAAACCGTAATGCTGTGGTGATGCATCTTTATCAAGAGCAAAGTGTTTGATTAGCTCTTTACCTAAATGACCGCGGCAGCCTTCAGCAAATACGGTGTATTTTGCTCTAAGCTCCATACCAGGCATGTAACCATCTTTTTCGTTGCCGTCTTTATCAAGGCCCATATCGCCAGTGATAATGCCTTTCACTGTTTCGTCTTCAATAATCAAAGAATGAGCACTAAAGCCAGGGAATATTTCTACCCCTAAGTTTTCCGCTTGCTCTGCTAAAAAGCGACATACATTACCCATAGAGACAATGTAATTGCCTTCGTTATGGAATGTTTTAGGGCTAACAAAGTGGGGGATGCTGGTGGCTTTTTCACTGTTATTGAACCAATAAATATCATCTTGCGTTACTTTAGTGGTAACTGGTGCGCCTAATGACTGCCAATCAGGTAATAATTCATCCAGCGCTTTGGTTTCGAAAACCGCACCCGATAAAATGTGTGCGCCCACCTCAGAGCCTTTTTCTACCACACAGATCATTAATTCTTGTTGTTTTTCTTGTGCTTGTTGAGCCAATCTAATCGCAGTTGATAAACCTGCTGGGCCTGCGCCTACGATGACTACATCAAATTCCATGGTTTCGCGTTCGACCATATAAACCTCTTCTCGGTGACGGACCTGCTGTAAAGAACCTTATTTCATACTTGCAAATGAAACGTTACAGGCTGTGAATACTTTAAGGTTATTTTAGGTTGACGTTTACGTCAACAGGAAGTAGTCTGAATTCATAAAATAAATAAGTTGACGCCAAGGTCAACTTTGAGAACACACAATTGATGGAGTCACGATGAAAGTCCTCGTTCCAATTAAAAGAGTAATTGACTACAACGTCAAAGCACGCGTTAAAGCCGATAAAACGGATGTTGATCTAGCTAATGTAAAAATGGCGATGAACCCGTTTTGTGAAATTGCAATTGAAGAAGCTATTCGTTTAAAAGAAGCAGGGACTGCCACTGAGGTTGTTGCTGTGACTATTGGTAATAAATCATCTCAAGAGCAATTACGTACGGCATTAGCACTCGGTGCTGATAAAGCCATTCATATTGAAACAGAAGAAAAGCTTGAGTCTTTACATGTTGCTAAATTACTGAGCAAGATTGTAGAGCAAGAATCACCTGAGCTGGTTATTTTAGGTAAGCAATCGATTGACTCTGACAACAATCAAACCGGTCAAATGCTTGCAGCTTTAACGGGTCGTGGCCAAGGTACTTTTGCATCTAAAGTCGATGTTCAAGCGGGTACCGTTAATGTAACGCGTGAAGTAGACGGTGGCTTACAAACAGTTGCTCTTAAACTACCTGCTATCGTAACCACAGACTTACGTCTAAATGAACCGCGCTATGCTTCATTGCCAAACATTATGAAGGCAAAACGCAAGCCTCTTGATGTAATTGCTGCTGACAGCCTAGGTGTAGACCTTGCGCCTCGCGTACAGCTGGTAGAAGTAAACGAGCCAGAAAAACGCAGTGGCGGCATCATCGTAGAAGATGTAGCAACATTGGTAGAAAAGTTAAAAACAGAAGCGAAGGTGATCTAAATGAAAACATTAGTGATAGCCGAACACGATAAAGGTGTTCTAAAGCCTGAAACCAATAAAACGATTACTGCTGCTGTTAAACTAGGCTTTGATGTAGATTTACTACTTGCAGGCGAAAACTTATCAGCAATGAGTGAACAAGCAGCATCAATTGCAGGTGTTAGTAACGTACTTATTGCCGATGATGCAGCTTATGCTAATCAACTTGCAGAAAACCTAGCTGATCTAGTTTTATCTTTAGCTGATAACTATTCACACATTGTCGCAAGCGCAACAACAACGGGTAAAAACTTTATGCCACGTGTTGCTGCACTTTTAGATGTTGCGCAAATCTCTGAAATCATCGATGTGATTGATGCAGATACTTTTAAGCGTCCTATTTATGCAGGTAATGCAATTGCGACAGTTAAATCATTAGATAGCAAAAAGGTTATTACTGTTCGTGCAAGTAGCTTTGATATTGCACAAGAGCAAGCGCCAGTAGATGTAACGAGTGTTACTGGTAAAGGTTCTGTTGGTCTGAGTGAGTTTGTATCAGAAGAGCAAACTGAATCCGAACGCCCAGAGCTAACAGCTGCACCTGTGGTTATTTCAGGTGGTCGTGGTATGCAAAATGGTGAAAACTTTGCGTTATTAAATGGGATTGCCGACAAACTAGGCGCAGCAATTGGTGCTTCACGTGCTGCTGTTGATGCGGGTTTTGTACCAAACGATATGCAAGTCGGTCAAACAGGTAAAATTGTTGCGCCAGATTTATATATTGCTGTAGGTATCAGTGGTGCAATTCAACACTTAGCGGGTATGAAAGACTCTAAAGTGATTGTTGCCATCAATAAAGACCCTGATGCGCCAATTTTCCAAGTCGCAGACTATGGTTTAGTTGCTGATTTATTTGATGTGTTACCAGAGCTAGAAACCGCTCTGTAATTCATAACGATTCTGGTTGTTAAAAGCTGTTCACCTTTTAGGTGCGCAGCTTTTTTTATATTTACGAAGCTATTTTACTGGAAGGTAGCCAATATCGAGCATTTTTTGTTGTATCTTTTTTGACTTTATAAATACAGCTAATTTGTCACCTATTTTCTTTGAACGCGGTGATTGTGTATTAACTATCAATACCAATGGGCGAACAAAAGCGTATTCTCCACTTTGAATGGTTTCGATAGACGGGCTAACGCCATCAATTGCTAATAAACTCACTTTATTTATTCTTCTATCGTTCTCAAGCTTGGTTATTGCTCCATATGAATCATAAGCAATAGCATTTTGTATTCGTTGCACAATTCCCAGCGCTTGATTAAATTGATCGTATAATTCAACTTTTTGTTCAGAAAATAGGCCTCTATTTCCGGCATTTTTTAGGCGAATAAAATTACTGTCTGGTTCTTTGATGTAATCAAGCTGTAAATACTCTAAAAACACATCAAAACTGCCGTGCGTTGTGCCTTTACTGAAAAGCAAAATCTCATCATTTTTACTACTAAGTTTCGGAGTATGCGGAGAAACATCTGACCACTTAGTGAGCTTACCCTGATATATAGCACTGAGTGTACTAGTTGATAACTCATCGATATTGAGGTTTTTATTTACAAAAAAAGTGATCGCATCTTGTGCTAAAACAATTTGCCGTAAAAAGGGCCATCTTTGCTGTTCATCTTTGGTGAGGTACCGGGAGCTTGTGCCAATATCGATGACATTATCTGCAATTGCGATAATTCCTTTATCGCTACCCATAGGTCTTATTTGTATGCTATTACCAAATTCTTGACTTAATTCGCTCTTAAGATCTATTAATAATGCAGAAACAGAAGTTGAACCAGCAATAAAAATAGGCTTTGCGTTTAAGTCTTCTTCTAGTGCCGTGACTTTGCATGCGATTAATGATGAGGTTACTAGTAAAATGGTCTGAATAGCGCGAAAGTGCATAATAAAATGAGCTCTTAATTATTAGACTACTTTCAATATAGGCTATTTATATATGTTTGCTAAATCTCTACCAGATTTTTTATATATTATAGTGTGTTAGCATTAAAAAAGCCGCTCGAAAGCGGCTTTTAAATTGTATAGCGTTGCTTATTAGTAAGTCGCGCTACCTTTTGTACGTGGGAAAGCGATAACGTCACGTACGTTACCCATACCTGTTACATAAGCAACTAAACGCTCAAAACCTAGACCAAAACCTGAGTGCGGTACAGTGCCGTATTTACGTAGGTCGCGGTACCAGCTGTAATCTTCTTTGTTTAAGCCCATTTCTTCTAGACGCTTATCTAATACATCTAGACGCTCTTCACGTTGAGAACCACCGATGATTTCACCAATACCTGGTGCAACTACGTCCATTGCAGCGACTGTTTTGCCGTCTTCGTTTTGACGCATGTAGAAGGCTTTAATATCACGCGGGTAGTTTTTGATAACTACTGGCGCGTTAAAGTGCTCTTCAGCAAGGTAACGTTCGTGCTCAGATTGTAAATCTACACCCCATTCAACAGGGTATTCGAATTTCTTGCCACACGCTTTTAAGATTTCGATAGCATCTGTGTAATCAACTTGTGCGAAATCTTTAGTTACGAACTCTTCTAAGCGTGAGATAGCTGTTTTCTCAACACGTTGTGCAAAGAATTCCATATCGTCACGACGCTCAGTTAATACTGCATTGAAAACGTATTTCAGCATGTTTTCAGCAAGTTTTGCGATATCTTCTAAATCTGCGAATGCAACTTCAGGTTCAACCATCCAAAACTCTGCTAAGTGACGAGATGTGTTTGAGTTTTCAGCACGGAAAGTCGGGCCAAAAGTATAGATTTTTGACATTGCAGATGCGTATGTCTCACCATTTAACTGACCAGATACTGTTAAGAATGCTTCTTTACCGAAGAAATCTTCACTGTAATCGATGTCGCCTTTATCTGTGCGTGGCAAGTTTTGCATATCTAAAGTAGATACACGGAACATTTCACCGGCGCCTTCACAGTCACTAGCAGTGATGATAGGTGTGCTGATCCAGTAGTAGCCTTGCTCGTGATAAAAACGGTGAATCGCTTGTGCTAAACAGTTACGTACACGGGTTACCGCACCCATGATGTTAGTACGAGGGCGAAGGTGTGCGTGCTCACGTAAATATTCAATGCTATGACGCTTCGCAGACATAGGGTAGGTGTCTGGGTTCTCAACCCAACCTAATACTTCTACAGAGTTAGCTTGGATTTCGAAAGACTGACCTTGACCTGCAGATGGCACAAGAACACCAGTTACAGATACAGAACAACCTGCAGTTAAACGTGTTACTTCATCATAATTATTGAGTGAATTAGGTACTACCGCTTGAATAGGATCAAAACACGAACCGTCATGAACGGCTAAAAATGAAATTCCTGCTTTTGAATCGCGGCGTGTACGGATCCAGCCTTTTACTGTTACTTGGCTGTCTACCGCAACCTTGCCTTTTAATAGCTCTGAAATCGCTAAATGGCTCATCTTCACTCCAATGATATAAGTTGCCTAATATAATAATGCTGTGCATTGCACTTGAATCGACTATCTTACCCTCGTAAATCAAATAAAAAAACTATTGTGGCGCACTCTTTAGTAGTTTTTCTTCAATTGAGTAAAATTGCAGCAATATTTTGCGTAAAATTTGCGTTTATTTAAATTCTCGCTGCGCTAATTGGTTATTTTGTGGCATTATTAACAATTACTGTCCTTTAGTCTTTAATTAAATTGTATAACAGGTGCTATGAAACAAGTTTTTATTCTTCGCGGCTTACCAGGCTCAGGTAAATCATATTACGCACAAAGCCTTGCTGATGAGTTGGTAGCTGGTAATGAAAGTGATTATGTCGTGTGCGCAACAGATGATTATTTTTACAATAGCGAAGGTGAGTATCAATTTGATAAGTACAAGTTATCTGAGTATCACAATCTAAACCTTGCACGCTTTATTAATGCCTTAGCAGAAGAAATCCCGTTAGTAATTGTTGATAACACTAATATTAAAAAATGGGAATTTATCGCTTACGCACAAGCGGCTACTGCACTGGGTTATCAAGTAAAAGAAGTGATCGTTGGTGAAATTAAAGATAAATCATTACAGCATCTTTACGCTAAGCGCTGTGAACATAAAGTACCGCTTCGCATGATCAGTAAAATGGCTTATATGTTTGAATGGTAAAGTTTAAAGAAAAGGAAGCATCAGCTTCCCTAGAGGGCGTGTTGACCTTTGTGGATTAAAATTTGTTCACTCTAGGGGCGATTTAATCGCGGCGCGAGATTTGTAACCTAGTGGGCTAAGTAAAAATCGAGCAACAAAGAGTTAATCGCCCCTAGGAAGAACCCGAAGGGCAGCGCGTGTTTGGCATTGATGCTGCGTTGTCGCCTATTTATGTGGAACAACCACACTACATAGGCTCTGCCTTGCCTAAATACCAAACACACTGCTGCAAAATTAATCACAAAGGGTCAACACGCCCTAATACGCCTGTTGTTCTATGGCTGCATAAATAGCATTGCATAACTTAGTTAAGCTTTGTTCGTCGCTTATGTAAGGCGGCATCAAGTAAATTAAATTACCAAACGGGCGTATCCACACACCTTGCTCGATAAAAAAGCGTTGAATCTTTGCTACATCTACACTTCGCTTAAGCTCAACAACTCCAATTGCCCCCAATGTTCGCACATCAGCGACTGCATCGAGCTGCCTACATTTAGCAAGCTGGGTTGTTAGAACATCATATATATGTTCAATTTGCTCTTGCCACGGTTGATCGAGCAGTAAATCAATACTCGTACAGGCTGTAGAACAGGCAAGCGGGTTACCCATAAAAGTTGGGCCATGCATTAATACGCCGGCTTCACCTTCACTAATGCCAATAGCGACGTTGCTGGTGGTTAATGTTGCTGATAGGGTCATCATGCCGCCCGTTAATGCTTTGCCAATACATAAAATATCAGGCTCTATGTTGGCGTGCTCAACAGCAAACAAGGTGCCGGTGCGGCCAAAGCCTGTGGCGATTTCATCACAAATAAGTAAAACATCATACTTATCACACAGAATGCGTAGGTGCTTTAAGTAATCAGGGTGGTAAAAATTCATGCCCCCAGCATTTTGAACTATGGGTTCAATGATAAATGCCGCAACATCTTGGTGGTGAGATGCAAAGTAGCTTTCAAGCGTATCAGCTTCAGCAGGGCTAAACTCGCCATTAAATTTAGCACTCGGCGCAGGTACAAAAACATGTTCAGGTAAAAATCCGGAGTACATACTGTGCATTGAATTAACCGGATCGCAAACGCTCATCGCTGCAAAGGTATCGCCATGGTAGCCCTTAAGCGGCGTCATTAACTTTTGTTTACTGGTGTAACCTTGGCTAAGCCAGTACTGCAAGGCCATTTTTATGGCAACTTCAACACTCACAGAGCCACTGTCGGCTAAGAACACCTTATCGAGTGACTCAGGTGTGATACTGACTAGCTTTTTACATAGCTCAACAGCGGGCTCGTGAGTTAAACCACCAAACATGACATGACTCATTTTGCTAACTTGCTGGGTGATTGCTTCATTTAAAACAGGATGGCAGTAACCATGGATGGCACTCCACCAAGAGGCCATACCATCTATTAGGCTTTCGCCTGTTTCTAAGAAAATACGATTTGCATTGGCATGACTGACTGGGTAAACGGGAAGGGGCTGAGTCATAGAAGTATAAGGGTGCCAAATATGCTCACGATCAAAATCTAAATCTATTGGTTGTTTATTAATCATATGTAAACTTTATATCACTTCGATTCGTTGACAATGTTACGTCAAGTCGTAGACTAAGCCAATCTAACCGTCCCAATAATTTAAAAAAAGAGACTATTATGGAGCACGCAGTTGTCCGTCACGATTGGACTCACCAAGAAGTAAAAGCATTATTTGAAATGCCGTTCAATGATTTGTTATTTAAAGCGGCCAGCGTACATCGTGAAAACTTCAATCCAAATGAAGTACAAATTTCTACTTTGTTATCGATTAAAACCGGTGCTTGCCCAGAAGATTGCAAATATTGTCCTCAGTCAGGTCATTATAAAACAGACTTAGACCGTGAACGCCTTATGGAAGTCGAAAAAGTGGTTGAGCAAGCGCGTGTAGCCAAAGAAAAAGGCGCAACACGTTTTTGTATGGGTGCTGCGTGGTCTGATCCGAAAGAACGTGACATGCCTTATATTTCAAAAATGGTAAAAGAGGTTAAAGAGCTCGGCCTTGAAACCTGTATGACCCTTGGTATGCTAGATAACGAAAAAGCCCATGCATTAAAAGACGCGGGTCTTGATTACTACAACCATAACCTAGATACATCACCTGAGTATTACCAGCAGATCATTACAACACGAACTTACCAAGACCGTTTAAACACCATCGATAACGTGCGTGATGCGGGCATGAAAGTGTGCTCTGGCGGCATTGTAGGTATGGGCGAGCAGGCTGCTGACCGTTTTGGTTTATTAATGCAATTAGCTAATTTGCCGCAGCAGCCAGAGAGTGTGCCAATTAATATGTTGGTTAAGGTTAAAGGCACGCCACTTGAAGATGTCGAAGACTTAGACCATTTTGAGTTTATTCGTACCATTGCTGTTGCACGTATCATGATGCCGAAAAGCTATGTTCGTTTATCAGCTGGTCGTACGGCGATGAATGAACAAATGCAATCTATGTGTTTCTTTGCTGGTGCTAATTCAATTTTCTACGGTGATAAACTACTGACTACAGAAAACCCTGAAGCAGACGCAGACATGATGCTGATTAAAAAATTAGGCATGAACCCAGAAACTCGTGAAGATTATTCTGATGAAGCGGTTGCAGCATCACTTTCATCAAAAGTTGCTGATAAAGCAACATCAGAACTATTTTACGAAGCGTAGCAATTAAATGGCTTTTGATTTTATTGCCGAGCATCTTGTTGAGCGTCAAGCAGAGGCATTACTGAGAAAGCGTCAACTTGTTGAGCAATCAAGCGGGCGCTTTATTCAGGTTGCAGGCAAACAGTATTTAAATTTTGCCAGTAATGACTACCTTGGCTTTTCGGATGGTTTTATTGAGATACAAGCGCAGCAACTAGGTAGCCACAGTTCAGCATTAGTGAATGGTTATAATAAACCACAACAACAGCTTGAGCAGCGTTTATGCGAGTTATTAGGCTACGAAAGCGCCATGTTATTTAATAGCGGATTTAGTGCTAATAGCAGTGTATTAAAAGCGTTGTTTCAAGATAAAAGTGTAGCGAAATCATCGGCAATATTTCAAGATAAGCTCAATCATGCCAGCTTAATTGATGGTGGACTTCATTCTGCCGCTGCAATGGTGCGCTTTAATCATAACGACCTTAGGCACTTAGAATCTCGGTTACAAAAGTCAAAAGCAAAGCATAAGCTTATAGTGAGCGAAGGGGTGTTTTCGATGGATGGCGATCAAGCCCCCATTGAAGCACTCTGTAAACTCGCTAAACAATACAACGCGTGGCTGATGATTGACGATGCCCATGGCTTTGGTGTGTTAGGCGAGCAAGGCTTAGGCAGTTGTGAGGCAATCAAGCCTGATTTACTGATCATCACCTTTGGCAAGGCACTGGCAAGTAGTGGCGCTTGCCTGCTTGCATCAAAGCAAATGATTGATTACATGTTGCAGTTTAATCGCGAATACATTTATTCAACGGCGATGTCACCACTGATGGCAAGTTGTACTCTTGAGCGACTCGAAAAGTTACTAAAAGCAGATAAGAGACGCTCTCAGCTTACAGAGAATATTGCCTACTTTAGAGCACTTGCCAAAGAGCATAACTTGGCATTAATGGAATCAACAACGGCAATTCAGCCCTTGGTATTGGGCGATGCAGAACACACGCTTGCCGTTGCTAATAAGCTTAAAGAGAAAGGCGTGTGGTTAACCGCTATTCGACCGCCCACGGTGCCATTTAATACGGCACGACTTAGAGTAACCATAAGTAGCGCACATCAAGCAGACGATATAAAACAGCTTGTTGATTCACTAGTGGAGTGTTTATGAGTGTTCAACTGCAAGCGCCTTTAAGCTTTCAACACAGTAATAAGCAAACAACACAAACTAAGTTCTCTAAAGCGGCTGCAAATTACGCGAGCCATGCTAATGTACAAAAACAAGCAGCTGCACACTTATTTAAAATGATGGCAAGTAAACATCAGCAGGGTACTTGCCTTGATTTAGGAGCTGGGCCTTTAGTTAATACGGCAATGCTTAAAACACATTTTGATACTGTATTGGCAATGGATTTAAGTCATTCCATGCTAAGCACAGAGCATAACCCGCGTTGTTTAAAAGTGTGTGCTGATATGGATAACCTACCATTACAGCAAAACTCTCTTGATTGTGTGTTTAGTAATTTTGCAATGCAATGGTCTGCTGATTTAGAGGCACTACTTAAAAGTCTTTTTTACTCCCTAAAAGCAGGCGGTAAGGTTTATTTAAGCTGCGTGGTAGGTGGATCCCTTAAAGAGATCAAACAGGCTTTTGCTTGTTTAGATGATCAAAGCCATATTAATCAGTTTCATAGTGCTAGTCACATTATTGAGTATGCAAAATTAGCAGGGTTTAAGCTCAATTTTGCAGCCGATAGATGTTATATAGATGCCTATAACTCTCCCTTAGATGCTCTGCGCTCAATAAAAGCGATTGGTGCTACCTCATTGCAAACTAAGCAAAAACGCAAAGGATTATTGACAAGACAGGCACTTAATAGTGTTTGTAGGGCATACCCTCTGGTTGATGGGCATGCTAGAGTGAGCTATCAAGTTGTCCTTTTAGAACTAGAAAAATAGAATTAACTAAAAAATGAAAGAATTTTTTATCACGGGTACAGACACCGATGCCGGAAAAACCCATGTCACCAGTTTATTATTAAACTTACTGGCACAACATAAACAGCGTGCGGTTGGTTTTAAACCTATTGCAGCAGGCGCAGAAGAAGCATTTGGGCAGCTAGTCAATGATGATGCATTAACCTTAATGGAAAGCTCATCAATTGGGGTTAAATATAACATAGTTAACCCCTTTACCTATGAGCCACCCATTGCACCGCATATTGCAGCTGCCCAAGTAGGTGACAGACTGACATTTGATAAGCTCGATACTGCTTATGCAAATGTAAAAGCACTCAATACCGATTATATTCTTACAGAAGGTGCAGGCGGTTGGTGTTTACCTATCAACGAAACTGATTTACTATGCGATTGGGTTAAATCACAAAACCTTGATGTTGTTCTAGTAGTAGGCATGAAGCTTGGTTGCCTTAATCACGCACTATTGACAGCTGCTCACTTTAAAGCGCTCGGTGTAAATTGTGTGGGTTGGATTGCAAATCATGTAGACCCAAACATGCGTGAACAAGAGGCCAATTTAGAAACACTAAAATCAGCATTGCCTTTCCCGCTTTTAGCGATTAGTCCGTATACAGACGGCACCCCTAAATTAAAAATTTACAAAACCTTACTTGAAATTTTATCTATCAACCCATAATAATTGAGTTGTTACTTTTGACATACTCTGTCACAATTGGT
Source organism: Pseudoalteromonas sp. PAST1 (assembly GCF_021532515.1). NCBI lineage: Bacteria > Pseudomonadati > Pseudomonadota > Gammaproteobacteria > Alteromonadales > Pseudoalteromonadaceae > Pseudoalteromonas > Pseudoalteromonas sp. PAST1. The sequence goes on from NZ_JAKGBH010000008.1 coordinate 130,763, forward strand.
TGCAATTAGTTCCTTGCAACCAATTGCATAAGCCCTAAACTGAGTTGGTAGAACACCCAGATAATTTTATTAACTAACGATTTTTAACCATGTCGTTAGTTAATACAATTGGTATGTTTATTCTGAGGTTTTTATGAAGCGTGTATTTTTGTTTCTACTTACAAACTTAGCGGTAATGCTAGTGTTAGGTATTGTGTTGTCTATTGTGATGAGCGTACTGGGTATTAGCCATCGCAGTCTAGGCGGCATTTTAGTTATTTCGACCGTATTTGGTTTTGGTGGCTCGTTTATTTCGTTATTTATGTCGAAATGGATGGCAAAAAAATCAACCGGTGCACATGTTATTGAACAACCTCGTTCTGAAACAGAACAATGGTTAGTTTCGACGGTAGCAGCGCAAGCTAAAAAAGCAGGTATCGCGATGCCAGAAGTGGCTATTTACGATAGCCCTGAAATGAACGCATTTGCGACCGGCCCAAGTAAGAACAACTCGCTGGTGGCTGTGAGCACAGGTTTATTACACAACATGAACCAAGATCAAGCTGAGGCGGTATTGGCTCATGAGGTGTCACACATTGCAAATGGTGACATGGTAACGCTGACACTTATCCAAGGTGTAGTGAATACCTTTGTTATCTTTATGGCGAAAGTATTAGCAGGTATTGTTGATAACTTCCTTAATAGTGATGAAGAAGAGGGTGGTAGTAGCTGGACGTACTTCTTGTTCGATATGATTTTCCAAATGTTATTTGGTGTTCTAGCAAGTGTGATTGTTGCTTACTATAGTCGTAAACGCGAATTCTCTGCGGATGCCGGTGCAGCTAAACTAGTAGGTGCAGATAAAATGCGTAGCGCCCTTGAGCGTTTAAAACAAAACCACCCATCACAACTAGAAGGTTCAATGATGGCATTTGGTATTGCAAGCGGTAAAGGAGTTGCTGAGTTATTCTCATCACACCCTCCACTTGATGAGCGTATTAACGCATTACGTTAATTTTAAACACGAAAAAGCCAGCTTGATGCTGGCTTTTTTTATTGTTGGTGTTTCTCTCGCTCGAGTTGTTGTGGCAATAATACCTCAACAATTTCACGGGCCGGTAAGGTATACCTTACGCCATCAAACATCACAGAAGTATGTTCATCAATACTTGTGATCCCTGTTAAGGTCCAGCCTTCACCGCGTTCTTTACAGTATACTGTGGTGGTAGGTTGAATTACTTTAAATTCTTCACTCATCGAACTTAATCTAATTGCTTGAAATTGCGTTTATAGTAAGACAATAATGCCAGCTCATAAAGCAAAAAGAGAAATTAACGTGTCAAACGACGACGACTTAGCCTTTGACTTACGCCCCATTCGTCATAAAGATTGCCAAGCAATTTGGGATATTTTAAAAGATCCGCAAGTACAATCGTTTAATGATTACGGCGCTGATATAACGAAAGGTGACGTGTACGACTTTATTCAAGGCGACATAGAACGTTTTTATAATCAACAAGGCATTCGTTTAGTTATTGTTTTACGAAGTAGTGGGAAGGTTATTGGCAGCGTAGGCATATTTAACATAATTGACGGGCAGGGCATGTTGGGGTTTGAGTTGTCGTCACAATACTTTGGCAAAGGAATAATGCAAAAGGTACTAGATATGCTATTTGAAAAACTGACGACCTTTGTACCTGCTCCGTTAAACAGTGTGTTAGCTTTAGTTAACCCTAATAATAGCGCAAGTATTAAACTTTTAACTAAATGTGGCTTTCAACAACATGACACTCACTGGGTAAAATACGTTAGCTAATTACTATAATAGTACAATCTTGTTCTGGTAGGGTTGCTACTATAAAATAGCGCCTCATTTTTAAAAAGGAGCGCTTGCAGCTATGGCAAAAGCAAAGCCAATTACCACTATTGAAAGTTACGGCATTTACAGTCATTGGGATGCAAAAGAGAAAGACCTGCCACAAATCACCGAGTTTACAACAGACGTTCCTGCACAGTTAGATATTGAATTTGGCTTTATAGTTAACATTAAAAAGGCCAAAGGACAAAAAATTAAATTTTGCGTTTACCACCCAGATATTCCGGATGAAGATGGCGAGATCATGCCACCGTTTGAGGGCGAACAGTACGTTAAAACAAACGATTGGCAGTTTTATTTAGGTGATACGATATGGGCACCTGTTGACAATAAAGTAGGTATTTGGCGCATGACTATTGAGTTAAATGGCCATATAATTGCTGATAAATCCTTTAACTTATTAAAGGAAGCCGAAGGCACTGCCACTGAATTTTGGAAGCATCGCGGTTATTAATCTTTAAACCTGAGAGGGACTATGTATCAAGGAAGTTGTTTATGCAGCAAAGTAAAAGTAACTATTGCTGGTGGTATAGACTCAATTATTCATTGTCATTGCTCCTTATGTCGTAAAAACTCAGGCACAGCCTACGCAACCAATGGCTTTATTCAACGAGATGGTTTTAACCTCACAGAAGGTAAGCAGCATCTAAGCGCGTTTGAATTTAAACCCGGCAGAATTCGTTATTTTTGTAGCTATTGTGGCTCACCTATTTATAGCGAGAATAAAGATGACCCAAGCCGCTTACGTATTCGCTTAGGTTTATTAGATAGCGATATAAATGAGCGCCCGATCAGCCATAACTTTGTAAGCTCTAAAGCAAATTGGGATACATTTGACGAAAAAATTCCATGTTATGATGGTTTTGAACCAAGTAGGGGAAGTAACAGCCATGATAGTGAATACACCAAAACCGCCTTATTACGCCGTGATTTTTACGAATACCTTATCTGACGATACCGCCGGTTATGAAGATGTGGCTAATAGAATGGTTGAACTTGCAGAGCAACAACCTGGGTATTTAGGTATAGAGTCTGTTCGTGATGGTTTGGGAATTACAGTGTCGTATTGGCAAAGCTTAGATGCAATAAAAGCCTGGAAACAAAACGTTGAGCACTTAAACGCCCAACAGCTCGGTAGAGACAAATGGTACAGCGCCTTTACAACGCGTATTGCTAAAGTAGAACGTGATTATTCATTGTAATATCCATCAACCATAAAAAGAACACATCATACTGTTTTGAAGTTTATTTCAATCTCGGCAAATATCTTTGAATTTAAGATTTTTAAATCAACAGATATGGTGTGTAAGAGGGGCTATTAATATTCACGTGCAACAAATGAGAATAATCCCATTATTTGCTTATTCAAAAATGCAAAATCTCTTTTCCTTTCTATAATTTAAATATCAATAGCTTGCAGACTTTCTTGTCATCTTTTGTGGTGCCTTATTAGCTACTTAAATATTTATCGATAATACAGGACTCGATGTGGAATCTTCTTTGTTTATCAAATACGGTGGTTTTTCTCGAATTTATAAAGTCATAGAAAAGTTTTATGACAATATTTTGAAGTCAGAAACCCTTAATGCTCATTTTAAACATACCAACATGGAAAGGTTAATTCATCATCAAACAAGTTTTATCTCATCTTTAATGGGAGGGCCTGATTACATTAGTGATGAACAACTCGCACAAGCCCATAAATATTTAGGTATTAATATTAAAGATTGGCAAGAAATGATAAATATCTTGTCGCTTACATTTTCTGAACAAGGAATATCAGAAGATGACGCGAAGCAAGTCATAGCTAAGCTTGAAACAAAGCGAGACTTTATCGTATGCCATTAGAACAAAACAACGCGGATTATTCTGTTTTAAATTATTTGCAGTTACCTGTCGTTGTTTTTTCGGCTAATGAACACAAGGAAGTATTTCAAAACAACTCATTTCAACTTGTTGCACAGCATTACTTACATGCATCGAACAACCCCACAAACAAACATTTAGCGCAATTAATTAACTCAAAATTATTAGAAAACGATACAGATAAGCTTGAAGTAGAAATTAATAATGGTTCTTATCGTCATATTTTTAGATTTACTGCCAATGTAGTAGGAGAGCACGTCCTTGTTGAAGGTGAGGATATAACCGAACTTAAGAGAAACCAGTTTTTGTTTAACCGAACAAACACTCTCTTAGAAGACTACAGTAAGCAAATGTTTGAACTTGCTCATACTGACCAATTAACAAATGTGCCAAATAGGCGAGCCTTGTTTACAAAATTCAGTCAGTTACAATCAAATCATAAAGAATTTAGTTGTACTGTTTCACTTATCGATCTTGATCACTTTAAGCATTTTAATGATTCATTTGGCCATGATTTTGGCGACCAAGTATTAGTCGCCTTTACGAAGCATGTAAAAGATAGCATTGATGATACGTGTTACTTTGCAAGACTTGGGGGTGAAGAGTTTTGCCTTATCCAAATAAACAATAAAGACACGGTTTGTTTTGCCAATACCGAAAAACTACTACAAACAACAAATACCATAAAGCTTATGACACCTGATAACTCAAATATAGGCATGTCGTTTAGCGCAGGTGTTGCTGTGTATGGTAAAGACGGCATTTCACTTGATGAGCTTTTGAATAATGCCGATAAAGCACTTTATTTTGCTAAAGAGAATGGCCGTTCGCGTGTAGTAAAGTTTGAAGGTGCTTAAAGCGCTAAATTGATTACTGATACTTAATACATTTGAGATTCGCTTAAAGATTAACATCTAACTTTGCAACTCTCCTATCTATCTCAATATACGTAACACGTAAAGGTTATGTTCAAAAGTTAAGTATGATACATCACTCGGTTTTATCTGAAATTAGTGCCTTCTATTGTAAATCTTTTTTTGCCTAGCAATTAGTTAATTACTCTAGTAGAAAGTAATAATAAAAAAGCGAACTCTCATGTTTAGATAAACACGCTATTAGTTAGCTATAAGCATATTTTTGGACTTGGGATTATGTGTATCAACTTAGATTCATTTGAAGTTTTTAATCTTGTGTTGGGGAGCTGTTCAAGTTTACCTGATGGATATCATGAAAAAGGAAGTGTTAGTTATCATATTCTAGGTTCAATTATCAAATGTATATCTTTACGTTTAAGTGAATTTTACACTAAAGGTGAAATTTATACTGGCGATTTGGTAATTAATGAAGAAGTTGTTGCTATGAACTCACAATTTCAACCTGAAACTATTACGCATAAGTTTTCAAACCAAACTGATTATTGGGGCGATAGGGTGGAAGTGAATTATCAATTTAAAGTTGAAAACGTTAATATTGAATTTAGCTGGCATTGGCTTGCTGATAAATTAGTTCCAAACTATATCTGTATTGAAATTGACTAGTGTAAAATATGCTAACAAGCTAATTAATAAAGATAAATATTGGTTATCAGCTTTTATTTACTATGTATCCTTTGCAAGAAACTAGAAATATATTTGATAATTAAATGCTGTTGAAAAGTAGCTAAAGAGATGTCACTTAGGCTGTTACATGCCTTAGAATAGACTTTCGCTTCTTAAGCTTTACAGGAGTGTCTATGGGACTGGTAAAAGGAATCCACATTAGTGAACTTAATAACTTTTTTAATCATATCTTCGAATATGATGTTTTAGTTTATGAAGCGTATTCAGATTTTGATAGTGACCTGAAACATTTTTCCTCTTTAAATGAAATAAAAGATTACGTCACTTATAGACTTAAGAAATCTGAAGACCATCACAAATATATAAATTTATCATTACATTATAGAGATTCTTGCGGCCAAGTATTTATTGAAAAGCACGACCTCAACGCAGATAAGTGTAATGGTGCCAAATACCGATATACCAGTGATGGGTGGGGCATTATTAACTTTAACGTATTTATTGAAGGCGACTATTTTTGTTTGTTCTGCTTACACTGTCGTTGTGAAAAAGAAGCGAAGGAGTGGGAAGATACATTACCTGAATTTGGCAATCCTAGTTCTTGGGATTGGAAAAAAGTAAATTATCATATTAAGAGACTTACCAAGTCTTATAAAAATATTCTTAAAATGCTAGCAGTAAAACTCTAAATAGACCGTGCTCTAAGGCGTATTTTAGTATGCATTGTGTTCATTCTTCACTTTGTTTAGTCTATTATTTATAGCTTGTTATTTGAGCATTAGGTTTCAATGTTATGAATAAATGGAAATTCCTTCGTATTGCTTTAATAACCTGTGTAGCAGTCTCATCTCTATTTACACCGCTTGAGCCGAAAGCTAACCCGGCTATCAATTTGAGTGCATTAGGTGTTATTTTCGTATTTTCCTTTTTGGCTCTTTTATTTGTTGTTGGCATGCAAGTTGTTAATCCTCTATCAGCGAAGGTATGGCACAAGCCTGATTGGAATCGCAATCCTTTTAGCTTGAAAGACCCAATTCAGTTCTTCCATCTTGCTGCGTATATAATGCTTGTTCAAGGCGCTGTTGTTTTATCTCGATTGCTTATCTCAAGTATTCCACTTTACTTAGAAAGCTTAGTCCCGCTCGTTATAGGGGTTGGCGCACTAATTGGAATCAAGCTTGCTATGCTTCTTTTTAGGGTGAATTATGCTGAAAACACCTAACAACAGAATTAGAACGTTCATTATGATGCGGTTATTTCAGTCCTACCTATGCATTTTTTCTCATGTTAAGTGCTTGATAGTCGTACTTTCTTTCGTCTAGCAAATATTTAATAGCTCTGATAGAAATATCTTGTTTAGAAAAGCGAGCTTTTTTCCTTTAGTACACTGTGTAATTAGCTTGTCTTACATTTCTTAAATACAAGCATAATCAACAAATTTGTGAAGAGGTGCTAAATGTCGGTTGATTTAGAATTAAATAAGAGAAATGCTATTGAGTTTTACAAAACCGCTTATCTAGGAAATCCATCTCTAGCGGTTGAAAAGTATGTAGGCGAAGTATACATACAACATAATCCTTTAGTTGGTGATGGAACAGCCTCATTCATTACCTATTTTGAAAAAATGCATAATGAATATCCAGATAAGAAAATTGATTTTGTTCGTGCTATAGCAGAAGGTAATCTTGTTGCGCTTCATACTCACCAAATATGGCCTGGTAATGATCAATATGTCACCATGGATTTCTTTCGGTTTGATGAAAATGGCAAGATTGTCGAGCACTGGGATTCAATACAACAGATCCCACAAGAGACTTTGAATGGTAACTCAATGTATTGAATATGTACGTAAGTGATTTATCGCGAGTTTAAAGCCCACAAAAGTGGGCTTTAGTATTAATGGTAACTACAAAGTATAATTAAATCCGATAGCTATACCGTCATCTTCGGTTTGAGACATCTGTGCTTCTTGCTCTGCGTTATTACTTGAAAAGTCACTAAAATCCTTACGAGCTTCGATATATAAAATGGTATCTTCAGCCATAAAGTAGTGCACACCTAAAACTGCAAATTGGCGTTTAAACACATCTTCAGGGTCGGCATTAAAGTTAGGCTGAATAACATAGTCACTACCTGCATCAAATACGTTATAGGCAACAAAAGTACGAATGTCATTATCAAAGCGATAACTTAGAATTGACTCTAAACCAACGGCATCTTTGATTAAGCGTCCTAAGTTGTCGGTGTCGTGGTTTTCGTTTTTATTTATATTTGCTGATGCATACCAGCCTGGTTTATAAAAATCACCATAAGTAACACCAACACCATAGATAAGATCTGTAACGAGTTGATCGCGACCGTTTGCATAAACAATATCAAATTCACCTCGGTTAACCCCTGCAGTAAATTTTAAATTATTTGTTGCATTGTAGGTGATAGCCGCACCATAGGTTGAATTAAACTCTACTCTTTGTGCAGCGGCATTACCTTGATTAAATAACAGTTCACATGAACTTCGTGATATGTCTGCAATGTCGCAGGTATAAAAGTCATCTGATTTCAGTTGCGCTTGTAGGGGCCTTGTTGATCAAATGCAGCTCTCTAATAAACTCACTTAACTTACTGATATTTAGGCAGACCAAGGGTGTTGATCTTATTTAGCGCCTTCACTTTGATCATCGCTTCAACCAGTTGGCGATTGTAATCACGCGCATTTAGCTTAGCCCCCATCAACTGTTTAAAACGGTACATCGCTGTTTCTGCTAATGAGCGCACATGATATCCACTGAGCTTTTTCCATTGTGCGATTCCTAACT